>NZ_JBQKUK010000004.1:0-287083 GCF_054968585.1 Marinobacter sp. G5_S1_61_S3
TATTCGCGTGGTCGACCTGACCCCGGCGGCCATCGGCCCCTACTGCGTGCCCGTGGTTAATTTGGAGGAACATCTGGCCGAGGGCAACGTCAACATGGTCACCTGCGGTGGCCAGGCCACCATTCCCATGGTCGCAGCGGTCTCCCGAGTCGCCAAGGCTCATTACGCGGAAATCGTGGCATCCATTTCCAGTAAATCCGCCGGCCCCGGCACCCGCGCCAACATCGACGAGTTCACCGAAACCACCTCCAAGGCCATCGAAGTGGTCGGTGGTGCCGGCAAGGGCAAGGCCATCATCATCCTCAACCCGGCCGAACCACCCCTGCTGATGCGGGACACCGTCTACGTGCTGTCCGAGGCCGCTGACGAGGCGGAAATCGAAGCCTCCGTGGAAGAAATGGTCCAGGCCGTCAACAGCTACGTGCCCGGCTATCGCCTCAAGCAGAAAGTGCAGTTTGATGTGATTCCTGAAGACCAGCCCATGAACGTCCCGGGCCTGGGTAAGTTCAGCGGCCTGAAGACCTCCATCTTCCTGGAAGTGGAGGGTGCTGCCCATTACCTGCCGGCCTACGCGGGCAACCTGGACATCATGACCTCCGCGGCTCTTGGTACTGCCGAGCGCATCGCCGAATCGCTGGTCAAGTGAGGAGACTGAACCATGACTTATAACCCCGGCAAGAAACTCTACATCTCCGACGTGACCCTGCGGGACGGCAGCCACGCCATTCGTCACCAGTACTCCATCAAGAACGTGCAGGACATTGCACGGGCCCTGGACAAGGCAAAAGTCGACAGTATTGAAGTAGCCCACGGCGACGGCCTGCAGGGCTCCAGCTTCAACTACGGCTTCGGCGCCCACACGGACCTGGAGTGGATCGAAGCGGTGGCGGACGTAGTCACCCACTCGAAAATTGCCACCCTGCTCCTGCCCGGCATCGGCACCGTCCACGACCTGGACAACGCCTACAGCGCCGGCGCAAGAATCGTCAGAGTGGCCACCCACTGCACCGAAGCGGATGTGTCGAAGCAGCACATCGAGCACGCCCGCAAACTGGGCATGGACACCGTCGGCTTTCTGATGATGAGCCACATGCAGACCCCGCAAGGATTGGCGGAACAGGCCAAGCTGATGGAAGACTACGGGGCTACCTGCCTCTATGTCGTCGACTCCGGCGGTGCCATGAACATGAACGACATCCGCGACCGCTTCCGGGCCCTGAAGGATGTTCTGAAACCCGAAACCCAGACCGGCATCCATGCCCACCACAACCTGGCCCTGGGTGTGGCCAACTCCATCGTGGCGGTCGAGGAAGGCTGTGACCGTGTCGATGCCAGCCTCGCCGGCATGGGCGCAGGCGCGGGTAACGCCCCGCTGGAAGTGTGCATCGCCGCCTTCGACAAGATGGGCTGGGAGCACGGCACCGATGTGTACGCCCTGATGGATGCCGCTGATGACATTGTACGCCCGCTGCAGGACCGTCCCGTCAGAGTTGACCGCGAAACCCTGGCCCTGGGCTACGCCGGAGTCTATTCCAGCTTCCTGCGCCATTCCGAAGTGGCGGCGCAGAAGTACGGACTGAAAACCGTGGACATTCTGGTGGAGCTGGGCAAACGCCGCATGGTGGGTGGCCAGGAAGACATGATCGTGGACGTGGCGCTGGATCTGCTGGCGGCACAAAAGGAGCAGAACACATGAGCAAGACACTGAGCCGTGAACAGGTGCTGGCCCTGGCCGAACACGTGGAAAACGCCGAGTTGCAGGCCCACGACATCACCAAGGTCACCAATGACTACCCGGACATGACCTTCGAGGATGCCTACGACGTGCAGTGGGAAATACGCAGCCGCAAGGAAGAGCGTGGCAACAAGATCGTTGGCATGAAAATGGGCCTCACCTCCTGGGCAAAGATGGCCCAGATGGGTGTGGAGACTCCGATCTATGGCTTCCTGGCAGACTATTTCAGTGTGCCGGACGGCGGCGTGGTCAACACCAAGGAATTGATCCATCCGAAAATCGAAGCCGAGATTGCCTTCGTCACCAAGGCACCCCTGAAAGGCCCCGGCTGCCATATCGGCCAAGTGCTGGCGGCGACGGACTTTGTGATTCCCGCCGTGGAAGTTATTGACTCCCGCTATGAGAACTTCAAGTTCGACCTGGTGAGTGTCGTGGCGGATAACGCCTCATCAACCCGGTTTATCACTGGCGGCCAGATGGCCGATGTGGCGGATGTGGATTTGAAAACCCTGGGCGTGGTGGTCGAGAAGAACGGTGAAGTTGTCGATGTAGGCGCGGGTGCCGCCGTGCTCGGCCATCCGGCCTCCAGCGTGGCGATGCTGGCGAATCTGCTGGCAGAGCGGGGTGAGCACATTCCCGCGGGCACCTTCATCATGACCGGTGGCATAACCGCTGCCATCACCGTGGAGCCTGGGGATAATATCACCGTGCGTTATCAGGGGCTGGGGACCGTAACCGGAAGGTTTATCTAAGCCTCAAAGACACTGCCAACGGAGCAGGGAATTATGAGCGATACCATTGATCTGCGTTTATATTTCAACTTTCGCAGCCCGTACTGCTATCTGGCCAGCGAGTGCATGTTCGAGCTGTTTGACCAGTACCAAGTCAATCTGCTCTGGAGGCCTTTGGGGGGATGGCGCGGTCGCTCGGATCCGGACCGTGCGAAGGTCAAGATGCCTATCGCAAGGCAGGACGTGGCACGCTGGGCACGTCGATTTGGCATGCCTCTGACTCCACCTCCGAAGAGTACGGATCCTACCCGTGCCGGGGCTGGCTCACTGTTGGCGGAGAAGGAAGGACTGCTCAAACCCTACGTGGTGGCAGTGATGCGCGCCGAATGGGCGGACGGCCTGGACATAGGGGATGCAGCGGTCCTTTCCTCAGTTGCCGAAAGCGTTGGACTGAACAGAGAGGCGTTCGCCAGGGCGGTCGATGATCCCGAACTCCATGCCCAACTTGACCGGAACTGGCAGGAAGCACAGGAAAAAGGTGCCCTGGGTGTTCCCACGTTTGTTATCGGCGACCAGATTTTCTGGGGTCAGGACAGGCTGGATTTTGTGGGGGAGCACCTGAGGGATTTGGGAGCGGCACGCCAATGAGCAGGATACGACTGATTGATAAGCCTGAATGTCCGTTTTGCTGGCGAGTCCGAATTGCCGCAGCTATGCAGGGGCGGGTGATGCACAGTATGGACAGGTCAGATCCGGATGTTCTCGCCGAGTGGCAGCGATTATCGCCGAGTCAAACGGTGCCGGTGTTGATTGAGGATGACCTGGTACTGACGGACTCTGGCCCGATGCTTGAGTACCTGGCCGAAACCGGGCCGGCCTTGCTGCCGGATTCTCCACGCCGAAGGGCGGAAGCACGAAGCTGGGTCGTGTACGGGGATAGAATTTTGGGGCAATCCCTGCGGGAAGTGGTCTTTGAGAAACGCGATAAACCGGAGAACGAATGGGATCAAGACAGGATTCGTAAGGGTACACACGGATTTCTGGGCGGGCTAGCCGCACTCGAGATGGCGTTGCAAGACGAAAGCTTCCTTCTCGGGAACCAGCCAACCCTGGCCGAGTGCGCCTTGTTTCCAAGGTTTGCTCTGGCCCTGCTCTACGGCGTGGATATCCCTGCCGATTTTCCCCGAACTCGCCAATGGTTTGGTCGCCTGGCCACCTACCCGGCCTTCTTGTCGTCGAGCCCGGAGCGTGTCAGGAACGTTCTTGTTGATTTTGCGTGAGGAACCGTCATGCCAATAGCCCAACTGTATATCCTTGAAGGTCGCACGGACGAACAGAAAGAGCGACTTATTCGTGAGGTGTCGGAAGCCATGTCACGCTCAATTGATTCGCCGATTGAACGCGTACGGGTAATCATTACCGAAATGCCTAAAAGCCATTTCGGGATAGCAGGGGAGCCGGCCAGTAAAGTCCGTCCTTAAAGTTGTCTTCAAACCAACGTGTCTTGCGGGTGAGTAATGTGACCAAGCTGCCTGTGCTGTATTTGTCCTGTGAAACCGAAGCGCTGATAGGGCCCAAAGGGCAGGCAAGCCTGCGCCGCTTGATACGGCCGGATCTCGTGATTGCCAACGTAGCATTTATTACCTCGGCAAAAGGGGGCGTACAGCCGGAAATTTTTTACCAGTGTGGCGAGGGAGTTCTTGCCAGGCGTCTGCAATCTGAAATGGCGGAACGGGGGTTTGATGCCGCCGTTCGCGGATCTCGGGAACAGGGTTTGAAGGAATTGGCTGAGAGCATGACGCACCTCGCGCCTGATGAGGTGATTGAATTGAAGCTCAACACGGGCATGACCAGTGAACACTACAGGGCCATTGGTCATTGCCTGGAAGCCTTGAGAAACCAGGGCGTGTTGCTGATATGTCTGGACCGGCTGGAAAACGTCGGCAACAATGTGGATCATCCTCAGCCAATTGACAGTTATATCCGTAACCTGATTCGTCAGTGGGAAGATGAACACCGATGGGCAAAAGCCATGTCGAAATCTGACCTTGGTGCCTCTAATTCCAGTCCGGGAGCCAAAGCCCCCGTTGCCGACCCGACGTTATGTGTGCTCAATACCGCCTTCAGTCTGGGTGGAATGCAGGCACCTCAGCGCCTGTTTGGCTTTTCGCTGAACGAGACCAGTCAATCCCTCGCAGGTTATGGATGGATGCAATAATCTGTTGGAAATACAGAGGGTTCCATAAATGCTGAAACTATTGATGGTTGGGGCCGGTGGTATTGGAGGTTACTATGCTGCCAGGCTTCTGGAGTCGGGGCACCGGGTGATACTCACTGCTCGAGGGGACCATCTGCATGCCCTTGCCAGCCATGGCCTGAAAGTTTACTACGAGGGGCGGGAGCTGATTCATCGTCCAGAGGCGCTCAGCCACCAGCAACTGGCGGCCGGATTCCACCCTGACGACTTTGACGTAATCATCATTGCCCTGAAGTCGACAGCCACCGTATTGGTTACGGAAGAGCTCGGAACCTGGCTCAGACAGGGCCGGGTTCCCGTGTTGTCCTTACAGAATGGCGTTGACAATGAGCCGTTGCTGGCCGATGTCATAGGTACGGAGCGAATAATTGGCGGGCTTGCGGTGCGGATCGGTGGGCATATTGCCCGGCCAGGGGTTGTTGAAGCAGAAGGCGTTGCCGAGATCGTCATGGGCGAATGGCCTGCGGTGGGTAAACCCGGAAGCGCGCGCTCGTTGCTGCTGAAGAAACTCGCGGCGGTATTCGATGACTCGGGTATTCCCACCACGCTTTCCGACAACATTCGCTACGAGCTATGGCGTAAGCTGGTGATCAACAATGGTGTAAACCCGCTCTCGGCACTGACAGGACTAGACACCTGCAGCCTTACTCATCATCCTGAGCTCAGCAGGATTGTGTATGGCATGATGGCGGAAACCGTTGAAGCATCAAGGGCCGATGATGTGAATCTCACTCAGAAAGACCTCCACGAAATGTTCGAGCTGATCAGTTCCTTCAATGCGATCAAAACGTCCATGCTGATAGACAGAGAGAAGGGGCGCCCCCTTGAGTTGGACAGTATTGCCGGTGCTGTACTCAAACGTTGCACCAGTCTTGGCATCGATGCCCCATACACCTCGACCATCGCCACTTTGTTGAAGCAACAGGCCTCCTGACCTTCCTGAAGTGAGTTGGCGCACTTGCCGCTCTCGTATACCCCGTTGTATCTCATGTTCGCGTTCTTCTTTGATGACCTGACGTATGCTGTTTAGGTGGTGCCATCATTGGTTGTTGATTGACCATCTAAATTTATATAAAGTGAACTCATTAACAATAAGTAAATGAGGCGAGAGATGTTTGGTCAATCACTTGCGGGCGCTACCGTCCTTCAGGGGGCACATCCGGAAGAGGTGTCTTCGTTCGTTAATCAGCATATCGGGCAGCATCGCCTGGAAATGCTGGGAGAGCAGAAACGGAAGTCCAGTCTCAGCTTCAGGGAATTTGCCGGGTTTGGGATGTCCCAGCTCAGCTACGGTAACCATGTACGGGTAAAAAGCCCCGAACTTGAGTCCATCTACCACTTTCAGGTGGTCACCCGGGGTGAGTGTGTCTGGCATCAGGCGGGCGAGCGTATGAAGGTTCGCAGTGGTCAGGCGGTTATGGTGAACCCCTATGAAAAGATTGATCTGGAGTATTCGGATGATTGCGAAAAGCTGATCATCAAGGTTCCGGAGCATGTGCTCAATAATGCCCGTGAGTTGTCACACGGTCGGTTGCCGGAGGATGGCATTCGCTTTACTCGGGCGCCTGTGGAGCTACGGCTGTGTCCGGCACTGATCAATATTATGGAGGCCGTGCTCTCCGAGCTTGAAGATGCCGAAGACGAGGATATCAACCCGGTTTGCGGCGCCTATCGTGAAATCATCCTCAAGAAGCTGCTGAAGGTGTTTCCCAGCAACTGGTCATCTCAGGAAAAGGGGCCGGCCTGTACGCCTACCCTCGGTAAAATGCTCCGTTACATTGAACAGAACGTGCATCGCAACATTGATATTGAAGAGCTTTCCAGTGTCTCCAACATGAGTGTTCGATCCATCTACAATGCGTTTTCGAAGGCCTTCGCAACAACCCCGAAGTGTTACATCAAGCAGTTTAAACTTCAGAAGTTGCGGGAAGATCTCCTGCAGGGAAAATGCAGGAACGTCACCGAGATCGCGTTGGACTATGGCTTCAGCCACCTGGGCCGGTTTTCATCGGACTATCGAAAATCCTTTGGCGAATTGCCCTCCGAAACCATGCGAATGGCCGGTTAACCCCGGCCATTGCCTTCCCGCTGTTGCCCGCAGATCTGCCGTGTCACCCGGTCACTGCATTCCCGGACCTGTTCGAACAGGAATGAGCCTTCGCTGATGTCGGTGTCCCGATCAAGACCCAACAGGGTGATGACGGTGACGATGCTGCCGTTGATGTCGAAGACCGGACGGCTCAGCACATTGATTTCGGGTAGATAGTCACTGAAAAACGCGCAGTAGTTATCCCGCTTGATAGTTTCCAGATGGGGTTGCAGTTCTTCCCGGGTAATGGGTTTGCCCCGATGTTTCGGGAGTGACTTGGAGCTCTTGTAATACTGGTCCACCAATTCCTTTCGTCGTTTTGCCGGCAGGTGAGCCAGGTAAATCCTTCCTGACGCTGAATTCAGTGGCGACAGTTCGGCGCCCAGTCGGACGTTGACCGAGATCGGCTGGCTTGAATCCAGCCACTTGATGATCAGCGGGCCGTTCCCGTTCCAGACGGTGACCGACACGGTTTTGTCGGTTTCCTCGTTGAGCCGGTCAACGGCTTCATAGCTCAGTTGAATGGGATTGATGCGACGGAGCGCGGAAATACCGAGGGTCAGGCTGGAGTTACCCAGGGTGTATTGGGTCTGGTTTACCTGATTGATGTAGCCCTCTCTCAGCAAACTGACGAGGTATTTGTGGGCACGACTGGGTGAGAGATCCAGGGCCCCCGACAGCTCTTTGAGGGTGGGTGGCCTGGAAGCCGCGGAGATGTAGTTGAGGATATGCAATCCGATTTCCAGCGAACCGATTCCCTGCCGCTTTGGGCTTTCTTCTGCCATGGACGTTACCGTTTGCAATTGACTGGTGCTGCCTTGTACCAGCGGAAAACAGGTGCCCTGGAGACGGCGGGCACCTGTTTTGCGGGTTGTTGGCAAGGATACCAATTCTGAAGGTCCGGATCAGAATTTGTACTTGGCCATGACCTCAACCTGCTGGCCTTCCGGCAACAGTGGGCCGAAGGCGAGATTGTACTTTCGCCACTCTATCCCGGCTTCCAGATCCTGGGTGATGTTGTGGATCAGGTTAACGCGATGGGCTTCGTAGTTGGTGTCGGCGTCGTCATCCACTTCGACGGCTGTATAGGCGACGTTTGCCCGCCACTCATTGTTGATGACGTAGCGAAAGCCAACGTCAAACCCTGCCTGGCTGACAGCGTCGTCGTTTTCGACATCCGGTGACGACAGGCTGTTGTTTACGCCAACACCGGTGAATGCACCAAGTCCTTCACCGTAGTGAGCATTCACGTTCAGGCTGTGAGGCCCGATCATGAACTTCGAGCCGATGGCGCCGCCACCCACGAAGTCGCCATTTTCAACTTCGCGACCTGATGCGGTGAGGATAACACGGTGACCACCGTCGAGACTCAGGTTGTAGTTAACCGCAAGATCAGGCGTGTCGGCGTCGTTGTTGACCGGGTCCTGTGCAGTAAAACGGAAGCCGGCAACCTCGTGACTAATCAGGTTTGTGCGGAAGTTGAACCCGCCCAGGGTGCCTCGCGGCCCGCCCAGGAAATCCAGGTAATCGTGATAGGCAACGGCCCAGAACTGGCCGGTCCAGGTCTGCCCCACGGTGGTCTGATCCACCTTGATGAAGGCGTGGCGAAGCCGTAGGTCGTTATTCTCGCCAGGAAAGGTGCCGCCGTAAAAGTCGCCTTCCACAAAGCCGACAATCGTATGGCCTTCCTTCTGGGTGACTGTTTTAAGGTTAACGCGGGACTGGTTGGAACGGCCGAAGATGCGGGAATCCCCATCATCGACTTTTTCATAGATGGCTTCGGCTTTGAAATAGCCACCGATGCTGAATTTGGTGTCGTTGAACTCGCCGAGTTCGAGAGCGTGAACGGCGGGGGCCGCGCTGAGACCGGATGCAATAGCGAGCGCTAGTAATGAATGTCGATAGTTCATTTGCCTTCTCCTTGTTGTTTGGCATTTGAACTATCGGTTATTCAGGCGTGGGCAAATATCCGGTTAATGAACATCCCTATCCGTTTTTTGTACTTATCTCCGGCACGGTGCAGGGTTCCGTCACCGTTCCAGATGACGACCATGGAATCGCAGATGGTCCTCAATGAAGCTGGCAATGAAGTAGTAGCTGTGGTCGTAGCCCTCGCGCAGATTCAGTTCCAGCGGATAACCGCTGATATGGGCTGACGCCTCAAGGGCTTCGGGGCGAAGCTGTTCGGCCAGGAAATTGTCAGCGTCACCCTGATCCACCAGGGCCGGCACGAATTTCTGTGCCTTGCGCATTAACAAGCTGGCATCGTAGGCAGCCCAGCGCCCGGTATCGTTGCCGAGATAGGCGGCAAAGGCTTTTTTGCCCCACGGGCAGCTGACCGGATTGCTGATCGGGCTGAAGGCAGACACCGACTGGTATGTCTGTGGATTGCGCAATGCCAGCACCAGGGCGCCATGCCCGCCCATGGAATGTCCCGCGACAGAGCGTTGGCCGGTCACTGGGAACACCGACTCCACCAGTGCCGGTAGTTCATTCAGCACGTAATCGTACATGCGGTAATGCGTGTTCCAGGGGCTCTCGGTAGCATTCACATAGAACCCCGCCCCCTGGCCAAGATCGTAACCGTCATCGTTGGCGACGTCGTCGCCTCTGGGGCTTGTGTCCGGGGCCACAATGGCAATGCCCAGTTCGGCGGCTACGCGGTGGGCGCCCGCTTTCTGCATGAAGTTTTCGTCGGTGCAGGTCAGGCCCGATAGCCAGTAAACGACGGGTACCTTTTGCCCACTAGCCACCTGTGGTGGCAGGTAAATCGCGAAACGCATGACACAACCAAGGGTGTCGGACCGATGGCTGTACTGCTTGTGCCAGCCACCGAAACTTTTGTTGCTGCTCAGGTTTTCGATGCTCATCAAGAACTCCGTGGGTGAGTCGCCTGCCATGGGCGGCAGGCGACCGCGCCGGTCACTTATCGAAATGGATCACGCTACGAATGCTCTTTCCTTCGTGCATCAGTTCGAACGCCTCATTAATGTCTTCAAGCCCCATGGTGTGGGTGATGAAATCGTTGAGTTTGAACTCGCCCTGCAGATACCGCTCGACAATTCCAGGGAGCTCGGAGCGGCCTTTGACGCCGCCGAACGCGGAGCCTTTCCAGACTCGACCGGTCACCAGTTGGAATGGGCGGGTGGAAATCTCCTGGCCAGCACCTGCGACACCGATGACGACGGATTCGCCCCAGCCCTTGTGGCAGCATTCCAGGGCAGAACGCATCACGTCGACGTTGCCAATGCACTCAAAGGAGTAGTCCACGCCGCCATCTGTCAGTTCGACAATGACTTCCTGAATGGGTTTGTCATAGTTTTTCGGATTGATGCAGTCGGTCGCGCCCAACTGCTTTGCCAGGTCAAATTTGCTGTCGTTGATATCAATAGCAATGATGCGGCTGGCCTTGGCCATGGTAGCGCCAATAATGGCAGACAGGCCGATGCCGCCCAGGCCGAAGATCGCCACGGTGGCACCTTCTTCCACCTTGGCAGTGTTCATGACGGCGCCCATGCCGGTGGTTACTCCGCAGCCCAGCAGGCACACTTCTTCCAGTGGCGCTTCTTTGTTCACTTTGGCCAGAGAGATTTCCGGCAGCACGGTGTACTCGGAGAAGGTGGAGCAGCCCATGTAGTGATAGATTGGCTGGCCATCCTTGTAGAAACGGCTGGTGCCATCGGGCATCAGGCCCTTGCCCTGGGTTTCCCGGATCTTCCCGCACAGGTTGGTTTTACCGGAGAGGCAGAATTTACATTCTCCACACTCTGGCGTGTACAGGGGAATAACGTGATCTCCAATCTCGACACTCGTGACACCTTCGCCGATGGCCTCAACGATGCCGCCGCCTTCATGGCCCAGAATCGCGGGGAAATTACCTTCTGGATCGTCTCCGGAAAGCGTAAACGCGTCGGTGTGACAGACGCCGGTAGCGATCACCCGCACCAGAACCTCACCGGCTTTCGGCGGCATTACATCCACTTCTTCAATGGAGAGTGGTTGCCCCGGTCCCCAGGCAATGGCTGCTTTTGATTTGATCATCTCGCTCATAATTCTCTCCGTTTGTGATGCATCTGTATTTGGACACTGCCCGAATGATCTGGTCATTATATTTGCTGCACATATGTTGATAATGACCGTGTTCGTGAAATCACTTTTACTCATGTGTAATAATCAGAATTGCTGAAGCAAAAGTAGGGTGGTGACATGCAGCGCTGGGAAGGTGTAAACGAATTCGTGGCGGTGGCTGAAACGGAGAGCTTCACCCGGGCGGCAAAACGCCTGGACGTCTCGACCGCTCACGTCAGCCGACAGATCAGCGCGCTCGAAGACAGGTTATCCACCCGTCTGTTCTATCGAACGACCCGTCGCGTCTCCACTACCGAGGCCGGGCAGATCTACTATCAGCATTGTCGCCAGATACTGGACGCCCTTGAACAGGCGGAGCGCTCTATGACCAATATGCAGCTGGTGCCCCAGGGCCGGCTGCGACTGACGGCGCCGGTAACCTACGGAGAGAAGTCGATCGCACCGCTGGTCAACGATTTTGTACTGCGGTATCCCGAACTCGACGTTGAAATGAAACTGACCAATCAGCAACTGGACCTGGTGGCGGAAGGTTACGACCTTGCGGTACGGCTTGGTAAACTGGACGATTCGAGCCTGATGGCCAGGCGTCTTGCTTCCCGGACTCTGTATGTATGCGCCTCGCCAGCTTATCTCGCTGTCCATGGCACCCCGCACTCTCTGTCTGAGCTGGAACACCATAATTGCCTTCAGGGGAATCTGGGTTACTGGCGATTTCAGGATGCGGGTCATCCCCGCAATGTCCGGATTCGTGGAAATGTGCGTTGTGACAGCGGCAGAGCCTTGTTGGATGCAGCGCTGAAGGGGGTTGGTATTGTCCAGCTGCCGGATTATTACGTTGGGCCGGCACTCGACGCGGGTACACTGATACCTCTTCTGACTCATTACCAGGAAGACGATGACGGTATCTGGGCGGTGTATCCCCATAACCGTCACCTGTCGCCAAAGGTGAGAATGCTGCTGGACTACTTTGTGGATTCACTGGGCGTGCCAAACGCCTGATTGGGGCTAAGCCCAATCAGGGTATTCAGACACTGAGCGCGGTTTCGACCTTTTCCAGATTCTGGTCCAGCTCTTCGGAGCTGCCATCAAAGTGAACCTGTCCTTTCACCACCACCACATGACGGTCACAGAGCTTTTTCAGTGCCTTGATGTTCTTGTCCACGATCAGTGTGGAAATGCCCGACTCACGGATGGTGGCAATCACGTTCCAGATGTCCTGGCGGATCAGCGGCGCCAGACCTTCGGTCGCCTCGTCCAGAATCATCAGTCGGGGATTGGTGACCAACGCGCGGCCGATCGCTAGCATCTGCTGCTCGCCCCCAGACAACTCCGTACCCAGGTTTGACAGGCGTTCCTGAAGGCGCGGAAAGGTATCCATGACCCGATCGAAATTCCAGCCGGTGTTGCCGTTGCTGTCGGGGCGGGCGGCCATTTGCAGGTGTTCCTTCACCGTCAGATTGTGGAACATGCCCCGGCCTTCGGGAACATAGGCTATGTCGCGGCGCATCCGCTTCCAGGTCGGCAGGTTGCTGATGTCCTGTCCGTCGAAATACACATGACCACTGCGGGGCGGCACGATGCCAAGAATGGACTTGAGCGTGGTGGTCTTGCCCATGCCATTACGCCCCATCAGGCTCATGGACTGCCCCTTATCCAGCCGGAACGACAGATCGTGAAGGATGTGGCTTCGGCCATACAGGGTGTTGAGGTTTTTAACTTCCAGAAGACTGTTGCTCATGCCGCTTCCTCCTCGTCTTCCTTGCCCAGGTAGGCTTCTTTCACCCGGGGCTCGTTACGTACTTCATCCACGGTGCCGGTGATCAGATGGGTGCCGTTGTCCAGTACGGTCAACTGGTCGGAGAGCTCGAAGATGGCATCCATATCGTGTTCCACCAGCACAATGCTGTAGGTCTGCTTGAGTTCGTTCAGCAGTTCGATAATGCGCTGGGACTCCTCGTGACCCATCCCCGCCATAGGCTCATCCAGCAGCAGGATGCAGGGGTCGGTTGCCAGCACCATCGCCAACTCAAGCTGGCGTTGCTCACCGTAGGATATTTCCGCTGCGACGGTGTGGATGCGGCTTTCGAGCCCCACCTGGCACAGCGCTTTTTCAGCCGCTTCCCGAACCAGCTTGTTGGAATGACGCGACGCGAACAGATTGAAGCTGCCGGTGAAGCGGCGTTGAGCGGCCACGGCGCAGTTTTCCAGGCAGGTGACATCGGCGTAGATGTTGGTTTTCTGGAAGCTGCGGCCAATGCCCCGGCGCACAAACTTCCAGGGTTTCATGCCCTCAATCTGATCGCCCTTGTGGAAAATGCAGCCGCTGGTCGGTTTCAGTGTGCCGCACAGCATATTCAGCAGCGTACTTTTGCCCGCGCCGTTGGGACCGACCACGCCGTGCAGTTGTCGGTCATGAAACTGCAGGGAAATGTCGTTGAGTGCCTTGATGCCGCCCCAGTGTTTGCTGAGGGATTCGGTTTCCAGAATGATGTCGTTGGCCATGATTATTTCTCCAGCAGCTTTTCAAGGTAACCGGCCAGGCCTTTGCGCAGCAGCAGGACCATCAGGATGATCGCGCCGCCCATGAACAGCATCCAGTCTTCGCTCATGTGCTCGAAGAAATACTGCAGACCTTCATAGGTAATGGTGCCGAGAATGGCGCCGTAGATGGTGCCCATACCACCGAGGATGGACATCACCAGGGCGGTACCGGACATTTCCCAGGTCATGAATTGCGGATTGACGTAGCCATACTGCAGGGCGAACAACAGTCCGGCGTAAGCCGCCAGGGTGCTGCCGATGATGTAGCTGATCAGACGGAACGCGAAAATGTTATAGCCCAGGGCCTCGGTGCGTTCCGGATTCAGGCGGCTGGCTTCCACAATGCGGCCAAAGCGCGAACGCAGGATGATCTTGATGGCCAGCAGGGTGACCAACACCGCCAGCAGCGACAGGTAATAGAAGTGCGTGGGGTTATCCAGGTTCAGGAAGTTCAGGCCAAAGATGCTGGTTTCCGGCTTCATGAAAATGAACAGACCGTCGTTACCCCCGAACTCCAGGGAGTCGAAGAAGAAGTAGTACACCATCTGCGATATCGCCAGGGTGATCATGATGAAATAGATGCCAGAGGTTCGCAGCACCACAACACCGACAACCAGAGCGACCACAGCGCTGATACCCATGATGTACAGGGCGTAGAGCCAGAAATTGACGGCTTCGTATTCCGGCGTAACGATCACGAACAAGTAACCGCCCAAGCCGTAGAAGAGTGCGTGCCCCAAGGTCACCAGGCCAACACGCCCTACCAGAAAATCCAGTGACATCACGAACACCGCCAGGATCAGGATGGTGGTGGCTTTGCCGACGAAGAACGAATTGTCCTCAAGGAACAGAGGAATACAGAGGGCGATCACAAAGAAGATCGCCAGAAAGATGCGCTCGGTGCGTTTCTCGAAAATCATGTTCGGCTCCCGCTTACTTGGCGAACAGGCCCTGGGGCTTCACCAGCAGCACCAGGATCATAAAGATGTAGATAATCATGTTGGACATGGTGGGCATCAGTACCGCAGCAAATGTGCTGATAACCCCCACCAGGAGGGCTCCCACAAAGGCGCCTTTGATCGAACCCATGCCGCCGATGACCACCACCACGAAGCAGGTAATCAGGACGCTTTCGCCCATACCCGGAACAATGGAGCGCATGGGAGCGGCGATAATGCCAGACACCGCGGCCAGCATGACGCCAATCGCAAACACGATGGTGTAGAGGCTTTTGATATTGACGCCCAGGGCTTCCACCATTTCCCGGTTGGATTCTCCGGCACGGATCAGCATGCCCAGGCGGGTCTTGCTCACCACGAAATAAAGCGCGGCGGCGATGGCGATACAGATGAATGCCGCAAAGATGCGGTAAACCGGGTAACTGGAGTTGTCGGTGAAGGGTACGGAACCGCTCAGCGCGTCAGGAACTGCGACGCCATAAGGGTCGTTGCCCCAGAGAATGCTTTGCAGCGAGTTGAACACGAAGATCATGCCGATGGTCAGCAGTACCTGATCCAGGTGGTTGCGGTTGTACAACCGCTGTATCAATACCCGTTCGATCAGTATGCCCAGGCCGAGGGCGATGACAGCCGAGAGAATGGCGGATACCGTAAAGCTGCCGGTTACCGCAACGAAGTACCACACCAGATAGGCACCGACCATGTACATGGAGCCATGGGCCAGGTTAAGGATGCCCATGACACCAAACACCAGGGTCAGGCCGGAGGCGATCAAAAACAGAAGCAACCCATACTGGAGACCATTAATAAGTTGCACGAAGAAAAGTTCGGTAGACATAGTGATACCCAACGGTTTTACGGATAAGTCAGTTCAGGTGTGGGCAAGGGAGCTTCAGATGAGCCCCCGGCTTTTGCCGGGGGATTCAGAACCCGTGCTTAGAGCTTGCAGCCACGGGCAGGGTCTTCCAGCGCTTCGGCGGCGATGCTCTGCACCACGTTCACGCCGTCCTTCACTTTCCTCAGATAGACGTTCTGGATCGGGTTGTGGGCCTTGGAGAAGGTGAATTCTCCACGCGGGCTGTCGATGGTCAGCTTTTCCATGGTGCTGATCACGGCCTGCTTGTCCGAAATGTCACCCTTGAGCTGGTCGATGGTGTTAGCGATAGCCTGCCCCGCGTCATAGCCCTGTACGGCGTAGATGTCCGGGTAGTGGCCGTATTCGGTATTGAAGGCTTCGCGGAATTCCCGGTTCTTGGGAACATCCAGTTGCTCTGCATAGTGCAGACCGGTCATCACGCCTTCGGCAGCGTCGCCCTGCGCCTGCAGAGTGCCTTCGGTGAGGAAGCCGGACCCCAGCAGCGGAATCTTGCCGCGCAGGCCCATGGCATCGTAGTCCTTCACGAACTTGATGGCGCCGCCGCCAGCGAAGAAGGTGAATACAGCATCGGGATTTGTATCCGCGATGGAGCTCACGTGGGACTGGAAGTTGGTAGATGGGAAGGGCAGGAGCACTTTCTCGACAATCTCGCCACCACCGGCAGTGAACGACTCTTCAAAAGCGTCCAGGCTCTCGCGGCCCATGCCGTAGTTCCAGCTGATGGCATAAACCTTCTTGTACCCCTTTTCCAGAGCGACTTTGCCCATGGGGTAGGATGGCTGCCAGGATGAGAAGGACGTCCGGAACATGTTGGGCGAGCACAATGGGCCTGTGGCCGCTGCCGCACCTGCGTTCGGAATGATCATCACGGTGTCCTTGCCACGAAGCATCTTGATCATGCCCATGGCAACACCGGAATGAACCGGGCCAATTATAAAGTCCGCTTCGTGTTGGTTCAGCAGAGACGACGCCAGTTCCGGAGCCCGTGATGGTTTGGCTTCGGTATCCAGCTCAATAAATTCAATGTCCGCGCCGTGCAGGTTGGCGGCGTTTTCCTTCAGCGCCAGCTTCAGGCCGTCGCGCCCGGCTTCACCCAGTTGTGCGTAGATGCCACTGAACGGCAGCATCACGCCAATTTTTACCGGGTCACCGGCGGCTGCATGGGCGCCCAGGCTCATGCCTGCGGTTAGAGTCGTTGCCAGTACTGCGCTGGCAAGGGATTTGGTCCTGTTCATTTCAACACCTCGAAATTTTTGTTTTGCGGTTCTGTCATTAGAGGCGTCACGGCGCTGCAGAAATATCCGTTTTCTGCACAGGGGTGTCCGGTGATTGCACAGGCATTGTTGGAACTTTATATTTCAGACAGTTGGCCGACGAAAAAATGAAGACTCGGTGTACAACGATGCCTGAAAATCAGTCGTTCGGGCTGAGATCGGTATAAAGCTGGTGGGTCAGTTCACGCTGAACCCGTAGACGGTCAGTAATTCCCTGCACCACTTCCATTCGGGCCACGGCCCCGGCCTGAATATCCTTCATTGCCTGTAAGGCTTCACCGGACTGGTCCAGGCACTGGTTGCACGACTCGCGGATTCTCTCCATGCCATTGCCCGCGTCCACCGACGTGGTTGTCAGGCTGTTGGCGATGGCGCGAATGCCTTCGCTGGATTCGTTGGCACGAACCGCAAGATGGCGCACTTCGTCTGCCACCACGGCGAACCCTCTGCCATGTTCCCCCGCCCGGGCGGCTTCAATGGAAGCGTTCAGGGCCAGCAGATTGGTCTGTTTGGCAATATCCTGAATGTTGCCGACGATGGTGCCAATTTCCTCGGACTGTGTACCCAGTTGGGTGAAGACCTCGTCAATGCGTCCCATGAAATCGGCCAGTTCCCGGATGGAGGCTTCGGAGTCGGAAATGCAGCTGGCGCTGTGGGTGACTTTGGCGCCCGATGCCTTGGCGAGTTTGCCGGCCTCGCCCATTTCTTCCAGGATGACCTCGACATTATTGCGCAAATCGTCGAGGTGGCTGATGAGCATGGGGTCGGGGGCTAACGGTTGTTCTTGCAGGTTGGTTTCCGGCACCGGCTCTGCGACAGGTTCCGGTACGGGCACCGGTATTTCCTCACGGACGGTGATAACCTCTGGCTGCCATTTCACGCAGAGGGCGAGAGCGGCGGCAACAAGGCCCAGGGTCAGAGTTGCGGCAACAACCTGAAGGAGGCTGCCTGCCGTGGCAAGCAACAATACGATGCCCACTAACGCCAGGATCAGTGCGCCGTAGATGGGGGTTTTGGAAGTTCCGGAGTGTGTCGGTTCCTGTTCGAACGCGAGGGTGTCGGCCATAGTGGTGTTTCCGCAGGGCAATAGTTCTGATTGTGCTGAAACGCTAAGGCTTTTTTGGCGGCGCCACTATCCGCTGAGTGCAGAGGTGTGTCCGTATAATGAAGTTGGGTGCTGGCGAGAGTAAAAGCCAGGCCGGGAGACGAACGGGCCTGGCTTGTATGTCGATCAGGCCAGGTTGTTGACCAGGATCTGGGTTAGCTTGTCCGGGCACTCAACGGAAGGCACATGGCCAACCTGCTCCAGAATGACCGGCTCCGCCGCGCCGCTGGCGTCGGCCAGCGCCCTCAGGGTGTCTGGCGGTGTGGCCACGTCGTCGGACCCTCCCACTAACCGGAGTGGTACGCGTTGCTCGCTGAGCATTTCGCGGAAGTCGACCCGCCCCAGCATTTCGCACAGCAGGGCATAACTACGGTTATCGCCGCGCCCCATGATCACGCGCCAGCCTTCCACCAGCGCTGGTTGCTGTTCGCAGACGCTGGGGCCGAACCAGCGCGGCACAATATCCACCGCCATGGTGCTCAGGCCCAGTTCCAGAACGCTCGCAGAACGGGTGTTCCAGGCGTCGGGGGTGCCGATGACGGCTCCGGTGTTGGTGAGTGTGGCGGACAGCAATCGGTCTGCATGCTTGCTGACGAGTTGTTGGCCAATCACTCCCCCGATGGACGTGCCCGCGAAGTGGAAACGCTGTGCCTCGGCGGCAGTGGCGAGTACGAGGGCCTCCTGTGCCAGGTCTTCAGGGGCGATCTGGTCACTGGCCTCTGGCCAGGCCGCGCTGGCGCCATGTCCTGGCAGGTCCCAGGTGAGTACCCGGAAGCTGTTCAGCAGTGCGGGGATCATGTCGTCCCACACGGCCTGCGTCATGCCCAGGGGGTGTGCCAGCATCAGCAGCGGTTTTGCGCTATCACCGAGCAGGCGGTAACAGACAGTGCGGCCGTTGTGTTTCAGAAAAGCCATGGTAGCTCCTTGCCTCAGACGCGTTCGATAAGTGTTGCAATACCCTGGCCGACGCCCACACACATGGTGCAAAGCGCGTATCGGCCGCCGGTGTGCTGCAGCTGGTGGGCTGCCGTTTGCAGCAGTCGTGCGCCAGACATGCCCAGTGGATGCCCAAGGGCGATGGCGCCGCCGTTCGGGTTGACCCGGGGATCGTCGTCGGTAACGCCCAGTTCCCGTAGTACGGCCAGTCCCTGCGCGGCAAAGGCTTCGTTCAGTTCGATCACGTCGATGTCGTCAATGCCGATGCCTTGCTTCTCCAGCAGTTTTCGAACGGCGGGGACCGGGCCAATGCCCATAATACGCGGTTCCACGCCGGCCGTGGCCATGCCCAGGATGCGGGCCATGGGTTTCAGGCCGTGGGCTTTTACCGCGTTTTCACTGGCAACCAGCATAGCCGCGGCACCATCGTTGACGCCGGAAGCATTGCCGGCGGTCACGCTTCCGCCTTCCCGGAAAGGGGTTGGCAAGGAGGCGAGTTTCTCCAGGGTGCTTGCACGGGGATGTTCGTCGGTATCGAATACCAGCGGGTCCTGTTTTCGGCGCGGAATGGATACCGGCACGATTTCTTCTGCGAAGCGGCCTTCCTTCTGTGCCCGGGCGGTTTTTTCCTGGGAACGGAAGGCAAACAGGTCCTGATCTTCCCGCGACACCTGGTACTGCTCGGCGACGTTTTCCGCGGTTTCCGGCATGGAGTCGATGCCGTATTGCTTCTTCATCAGCGGGTTCACGAAGCGCCAGCCGATGGTGGTGTCTTCGATCTTCTGACCCCGTGAAAAAGCCGAGTCAGCCTTGCCCATCACATAGGGCGCGCGGGACATGGATTCCACGCCGCCGGCCAGTACCAGCTCCATTTCGCCGGCGCGTATGGCGCGAAAGGCGGTGCCCACTGCGTCCATGCCGGAGCCACACAGGCGGTTGAGGGTCGTGCCGGGCACGGAGGTGGGCAGGCCTGCGAGCAGGGCAGACATCCGGGCAATATTGCGGTTGTCTTCACCGGCCTGGTTGGCAGACCCCATCATCACCTCGTCGATGGCGGCGGGGTCGAGTTCCGGGGCCTGTTCCAGTACAGCCTTGAAGATATGTGCCGCGAGGTCATCGGGGCGAACGCTGGCCAGGGTGCCGCCGAAACGGCCAATGGCCGAACGGCGGGGGTGGCAGAGATAAACGTCAGTCATGATAGTCCTCACTGTTGGCCGGCATGATGCGCGTTGGTGCGCGCTTTCAGGTCACGCAGGATGTCCAGCTCTTTGGCACTGGGTTCCGGCGTTGTTTCCAGCTGTTCCGCAAACCGGATCTCCCAGCCAGTCGCTTCGATCACTTCTTCCCGGGTTACGTTCGGGTGTAAGGATGTGACCACCAGTTCTTTGGTGTCCGGATCGGGCTTGAGAATGCACAGATCGGTAATCACCACCGTGGGGCCGCGACCGATATTAGGGACATTATCCCGTGCGGTGCCGTCACGTCCAAAGCCAACGGTGGTGACGAAGTCCACGTCCTTCACGAAGGTGCGTTTGGAATGCTTCACGGTAATGAACACTTCCTTCGCGTTGGTGGCAATCTCAGGGGCACCGCCACCGCCTGGCAGCCGCACTTTCGGTTCGCGGTAGTCTCCAATCAGGGTGGTGTTGAGGTTGGCGAAACGGTCGATCTGGGCGGTGCCCAGGAAGCCGACACTGATGTGGCCGCCCTGGAGCCAGTAGCGGAACATCTCCGGAACGCCGACGGTGGTCAACGCCGATTCGCACAGTTCGCCATCACCGATGGACAGTGGAAGAACGTCCGGCTTGGTCTGCAGGGTGCCGGATTCGTAAATCAGGGTGACGTCGGGCGCGTGGGTCAGGCGTGCCAGATTGGCGGCTTCACTGGGCAGGCCGATGCCGACGAAACAGGTCATGTCGTTGGTCAGTGCGCGGGCGGCAGTGACGCTCATCATTTCCGAAGAGGTAAATTCAAGGCTCATCACGCAGCTCCTTTTTCAAATACGTTGTCTTTCAGCCAGCTCTGGAAGGTTTCCCGGTCCCGGGCAATGCCGTCCCACTCTTTGTAGAAAGCGTTGTCGCGGTCGTAGTAGCCCAGCGCATAGGACGGGCTGGCGCCTTTCGGGGCCTCGGCAATGGCCGTAACCGCCCAGGACGGCAACACGCAGGCGTTCACCGAAGCGCCCAGATCGTCCACCACTTCTTCAACGGTCACGATGCTGCGCTTGGCGGCCAGAACCACTTCTTTCTGGATACCCACAATGCCTTCTATCAGTACATTGCCTTTGCGGTCGGCCCGCTGGGCATGAATCACAGCAACGTCCGGACGTACCGATGGCACGGCGGCCAGGCGCTCTCCGGTGAACGGGCACTCGATGAATTTGATCTGGTCATTCACCTTTGGCAGATCGCTGCCCACGTAGCCACGGAGCACTGCCAGTGGCAGGCCGGCAGCACCGGCTTCATAGGCGCAGGCCATGGCAGCGTGGCTGTGCTCCAGGATCTCCAGTTTATTCGGCCAGCCTTTCTCGACGGCATCTCGCAGGCGATGCAGTGAGCCCACGCCTGGGTTTCCGCCCCAGGAGAAGATCAGTTTCCGGGCGCAACCCGCACCGATCATCTGGTCGTACACCAGGTCCGGTGTCATGCGGATGAGCGTCAGGTCGCGCTTTTCCTGGCGGATGATTTCGTGGCCCGCAGCGAAGGGGATCAGGTGCGTAAAGCCTTCCATACAGACCGTATCGCCATTGCTGATATAGCGGCTCACGGCTTCCTTGAGAGAGAGAAATTCAGCCATCACGGAATCTCCAGTGCAGTGCATTGTTGAAAAGTTCGATATACGAACATAAGTTTAATATGCGAACATAATGACTCGAAGGTTTTGGCGTCGTCAAGTACAAATTTTCACCAGTTGCCAAAAATGCACGGATGTTCGGATACCGAACGAGCTGTTACCATTTGCGGAGGCTGTGTTCAGGCGAGTAAGGAGCAGGAATGGACGATCAGGTTCTCAGGCCCGGAGACCGGGACTATGTAGGTGCACTGGCGTCAGGGCTGGAGGTGTTGCAGGCGTTTGACGCTGAGCATCCACGGATGACCCTGAGCGAGGTGGCGACACGGACGGATATGGACCGGGCCAAGGCGCGTCGTTTCATGCTTACTCTTCACGCGCTGGGATTCGTGAAGCGCAACGGCCGGCAGTTCGAACTGACGCCCCGGGTTTTACAGCTGGGTTATGCCTACCAGGCCTCGAACCAATACCGGGCGGTCATCCAGCAATACCTGGAGGACATCACGGCGGAACTCGGGGAGTCGTCCTCGCTGGCGGTGCTGGATGGTGACGATGTGGTGTACGTGGTGCGTTCCTCGGCAAGGCACCGGTTGATGGCCATTACCCTGTCCGTGGGCACACGCCTGCCGGCGGCCTATACCTCCATGGGACGGGTGTTGCTGGCGCAATTGCCGGAAGAGCAGCTGGAGGCGTTTCTTGCCCGGGTGAAGCTGGAAGCGTTCACCGCTTTTTCGATCACGGATACCAAAGCTCTAAACAAGGACATCGCGAAGGTACGTAATCAAGGCTATTCGATTGTGGATCAGGAGCTGGATTCTGGGCTTCGGTCAGCGGCTGTGCCCGTGTTTGCTGGCAATGGCGAGCTGCTGGGGGCGATCAATATCAGTACCAATGCCGCGCGGGTGGATATGGAGACACTGGTGGGGGTGTATTTGCCCCGATTGCAGCAAGCGGCCGAGGCGGTACGGCGAACGACCCGCTGAAATCATGGATACCGGCCCGTCAGCCGGTTTTCCACCAGCTCATCCAGAATCGTGTTCGCCAGTCGCATCACCGCATTGGGGTTTTCTCCCCGTCGCCGTGACGCAATGACCGGTACGCTGATGTTGTCATCTTCCAAAGGCATGTAGTCCACACCTTCCCGGTTCAGCCGTCGGACCTGCTCCGGCACCAGGGTAAACCCCATATCCGAAGCCACCAGTGACAGCGCCGTCTGCAGGTCATTGACCTGTTGCATCACGTTGATACGCAACCCGCGACGATGGAACAGGCCCTGGGTCAGATCGGCGAAGTTCGGGCCCGGGCCGGACGGGAAGGTGATCATCGGCCATTCCGACAGCTCCTTCATGGACGGCGGGTGCCGGGTCAGGGGGTTGCCGGCGGGAATGGCCGCGATAATGGGTTCGTCGAACAACAGTTCCTGATCAACATCCGGGTCTTCGATGCGCACCCGGCCAAAACCGATATCAATCTTCCCCGATTTCAGCGCATCTACCTGCTCCCGTGTTTTCAGTTCGTGCAGGATGATTTCCAGGTTCTTGTTGCGCCGCAGACGCCGGACCATCAGTGGCAGTTGCCCGTAGAACACGGAGGGTACGAAGCCGATGGAAAAAACGGTTTTGCGGTGTTGGGCGATCCGGCGGGTGTCGCTGACGGTTGCGGCCATCTTGTCGAGAATCTGCCGTGCCTGCTCAAGAAAGTATTCACCGCCGGTCGTTAATACCAGCCCCCGGGGCTTCCGAATGAACAGCGCAACCCCCACTTCTTCTTCCAGCTGTTTGATGGCACGGGTCAGAGGTGGCTGGGCGATAAACAGCTTTTCCGCAGCACGAGTGAGGTTCAGTTCCTCTGCCACTGCCACGAAGTAGCGCAAGTGTCTCAGCTCCATCCATACCTCCAGGGTATCGCTTCGTACTTAATCAATATTGGTTCCCATACGTGAAACTTCGTACTGTCCGAATGACAGGCATTTTAACTTGCGATTCGGAGAGCACATGTCCGCCACCATTCAGTCCATTGAAGCCATCCTGGTCGATATCCCGACCATCCGGCCGCACAAACTATCCATGACAACCATGGGGGTTCAGACCATGGTGATCGTGCGGATGAAGGATTCCGATGGCCTGGAAGGTTTGGGTGAAGCCACCACGATTGGCGGCCTGGCCTACGGCCCGGAAAGCCCCGAAAGCGTGAAACTCACCATCGACACCTATTTCAAGCCACTGCTGATCGATCAACCAGCGGATGCCATCAATACTCTTAGAGTAAGGCTAAACCGTGCGACCCGCGGAAACAACCTGGCCAAGTCCGCCATTGAAACCGCGCTGCTGGATCTGCAGGGAAAGCGCCTGAATCGTCCGGTTTCCGATCTGCTCGGCGGCGCTCTGCATCAGCACATTCCGGTGCTCTGGACGTTGGCCAGTGGTGATACCGCCAAAGATATCGATGAGGCGCACAGTCTGATCGCGCAACAACGCCATTGCGATTTCAAGCTGAAAATTGGTTCTCGCGCGGTGATGGATGATGTGCGCCATGTGGCGGCTATCAAGGAAGCCGTGGGTGAGCGGGCCAGTGTGCGTGTTGACGTCAATCAGGCCTGGGATGAAGCCACGGCAGCCAAGGGTATGGCTGAGTTGCAGGCCGCCGGCATTGATCTGGTGGAGCAGCCTACCCCGATGAAGGATTTTGGCGCCCTGGTACGCCTGTCTGAAAAATTCCATATCCCGATTCTGGCCGATGAATCCGTAGCCGACGCCAAGGACCTGTTTGCCCTGGCGGCCGGAGGATTTGCCGGTGCGGTGGCGATGAAAATTGCCAAGGCAGGCGGTCCGATCCGAGCGTTGGAACAGGCGACGGTTGCCCAGTCTGCGGGGCTTGGACTGTACGGCGGCACCCTGCTGGAAGGCACCATCGGTACCGCCGCGTCCCTGCACGCCTGGTCCACGCTGGAAACCCTTCACTGGGGAACAGAGATGTTCGGCCCGCTACTGATGAAAGACGACATCGTGGTGCGCCCGCTGAACTTCCACTCCAACGGCGTGGACCTGCCGCAGGGCCCGGGCCTGGGTGTCGAGATTGATGAAGACAAGCTGGCGGTCTATCGCAGAGACGCATAGGGCGCCGGCCGTATGTACGCCGCAAGAATGGATAACGGAGGAAAGCACATGCTGTTCAAAGTCGAGATGAAAGTGAACATCCCCCACGACATGCCCGCCGATGTGGTAGCGGACATCAAGGCCCGGGAAAAAGCTTACGCCCAGGACCTGCAGGAAAAGGGCAAATGGCGCCACCTGTGGCGTGTGGCGGGTAGCTACGCCAACGTCAGTATTTTTGATGTGGAGGACAACGCCGAGCTGCAGGACCTGGTCGGCAACCTTCCGCTGTTCCCGTACATGGATATCACCGTTGCGCCCCTGTGCCGTCACCCGTCATCCATTCGCGAGGATGACCGCTAACGGGCGTAATCAGCCAATACCGGCGCCCAATGTTTTCAGGCGCCACACAGAACTTGTTGCCAATTGATTGGGATGTCTGGAGCAACAACAACAAAAGACCGAGGAGACCAACAATGACCGTTAAGACCATGCAATCCGCAGATGTGAAGGAACTGCTGGAGAAAGTAGCCGGCTTCGACAAGGACGGTGGCAATGAGCGTATGAAGAAGATCGTTCATCGCGTCATGCACGATATTTTCCAGATCGTGGAAGATTTCGATGTCACGCCCGAGGAGTTCTGGAGCGCCGTCTATTACGTGGGCGAACTGGGCGCAAATGGTGAGGCAGCCCTGCTGGCGCCGGGCCTGGGTATGGACCGTTACCTGGACATTCGCCAGGACGCCGAAGACGAGCAGGCCGGCCTGACCGGCGGTACGCCGCGCACCATCGAAGGCCCGCTGTACGTTGCCGGCGCCCCCATGAGCGAAGGCTTTGATCGCATGGACGACGGCTCCGACAAGGACGCCGAAGCCATCCTGATCAAGGGCCGGATCACCGATGAAAACGGTGAGCCGCTGGCGAACGCGGTCGTGGATATCTGGCACGCGGATACCAAGGGTGCCTACTCCTATTTCGACCAATCGCAGAGCGAGTACAACCTGCGCCGTCGTATCAAAACCGACGCCGAAGGCCGGTACGCCGCCCAGAGCATCATGCCGTCCGGTTACGGTTGCCCGCCGGAAGGCTCCACTCAGCAGTTGCTGAATCATCTGGGCCGTCACGGTCAACGCCCCGCGCACATTCATTATTTTGTGTCGAAGCCGGGTTACAAGCACCTGACGACGCAGATCAACATTGCCGGTGACGAGTACACCTACGACGACTTTGCATTTGCCACCCGCGAAGAACTGGTGGTTGCCGCCAATCGTGTTGAGCAGTCGGAAACAGGTGCACAGCATGGCGTGAACGGACCGATTACCGAGGTTGAGTTCAACGTCACTCTGGTTGCGACAGACAAGCCCGAGCTCCAGGAACGCCACGCACGCCGTCGCGCCCTGGAAACCGACGTTGCCTAAGCGCCACCCAAGAACAAGACGGAGTGAACGACATGACTAGCAAACTCGACAAGCTTGCAGACAAAGTACGCGACGCGGTGATCGCGGATCCGGAAACCGGCCGTTATCAGTGTGATCGGGGTATCTTCACCGACCAGGAACTGTTTGACCTGGAGATGAAGTACATCTTTGAAGGCAACTGGGTGTACCTCGCCCATGAAAGCCAGATTCCGGAGCCGGGCGACTACTTCACGGTGACCGTGGGTCGCCAGCCGGTAGTAATCACCCGCACCAAGGATGGCGAGCTCAAAGCCATACTGAACACCTGCTCGCACCGTGGCGCCACCCTCTGCCGCAAGAAGCGTGGCAACAAGACCTCCTTTACCTGCCCGTTCCACGGTTGGACCTTCCGGAACGACGGCCAGTTGCTGAAGGCGAAAGACCAGAAGAAGGGCGGTTACCCGGAGCAGTTCAATACCGACGGCTCCCACGATCTGAAGCAGATGCCGAAGTTCGGCAATTACCGTGGCTTCCTGTTTGGCAGCCTCAATGCCGATGTGCTTCCGCTCGAGGAACATCTGGGTGAAACCACCAAGATCATCGACAACATCGTGGATCAGTCGGAAGACGGCCTGGAAATTCTGCGGGGCAGTTCGACCTACACCTATGAAGGTAACTGGAAGCTGACCGCCGAAAACGGTGCGGACGGCTACCACGTGGGCACCGTGCACTGGAACTATCTCTCCACCATGGGTCAGCGTAATTACGACAAGGGCGGCACCGAAGCGGTGGATGCCAAGAGCTGGTCCGCCGAGGGTGGTTTTTACTCGTTCGAGAACGGCCACATGATGTTGTGGACCCGCTTGCTGAACCCGGAAGTGCGCCCGATCTTCAGCCAGCTGGAACGCCTGGAGAAGACCTACGGCGAGGCCCGTGCCGATTCCATCGTTCGTACCACCAAGAATCTGTGCCTGTACCCGAACGTTTACCTGATGGATCAGTTCTCGACTCAGATCCGTGTGACCCGGCCGATCGATGTCAACAAGACGGAAGTCACCATTTACGCCTTTGGCCCGAAGAATGAGCCGGCAGAGCTGCGCGCCAAGCGCATCCGTCAGTACGAGGACTTCTTCAACGTGACCGGTATGGGCACTCCGGACGATCTGGAGGAATTCCGTGCCTGCCAGAACGGCTACGAAGCCCGTGACATGCGTTGGAACGACATGAGCCGCGGTGCCGCTCACTGGATCGACGGCCCGGATGAGCACGCCAACCAGATCGACATGAAGCCGACCATGAGCGGCGCCCGCCCGGACGACGAAGGCCTGTATGTGAACCACCACAAACACTGGCAGGTAGAAATGACTCGCGCCATCGAGGCCGAGCGTGCCCGTTTCATTCCTTTGGCTTCGAGTTCAACAGATTCAGAGGAGGCTTCCGCATGAGCCTGAGCTATCACGATATCGAACAGTTCATCATCCGTGAGGCCCGTTTTCTGGACGACCGGGAGTGGGACAAGTGGCTGGAGTGCTACCACGAGGACGTCACCTACTGGATGCCGGCCTGGGACGATGACGATGAGCTGACAGAAGATCCGCAAAGCGAGATCTCGCTCATCTACTACCCCAACAAGGAAGGCCTGGAAGACCGGATCTACCGGATCAAAACCGAGCGTTCCGGCGCCAGCTCCATGCCCGAGCCGCGCACGACCCATTTCACCAGCAATCTGGAGATTCTGTCCCAGAACGAGAGTGAAGTGACATTGCGGTTTAACTGGCTGACCAAGTCCTATCGCTACAAGAAAACAGCGGAATTCTTTGGAACGTCTTTCTACACCCTGGATGTCACCGGCGACCAGCCGCTGATCCGGGAGAAGAGGATGGTCCTGAACAACGATTGCATCAATCAGGTGCTGGACGTTTATCACCTGTAATTGATGGGGAGAGCATCATCATGAGTTATAACATCGCGCTTAACTTTGAAGACGGCGTTACCCGTTTTGTGTCCTGCAACGAAGGCGAGACGGTATTGGACGCCGCCTACCGTTCGCAGATCAATCTGCCCATGGACTGCTCCGATGGCGTCTGCGGCACCTGCAAGGGTGCCTGCCGTCAGGGCGAGTTCGACATGGGTGATGAATACATTGACGAAGCGCTGTCTGACGAGGAAGCCGAGCAGGGCATGGTGCTGACCTGCCAGATGGTGCCCTCCAGTGATTGTGTGGTGGAAGTGCCTGTCGCTTCCACCATGTGCAAGACCGGCAATGCGGAAGTGGCGGGGACGGTGGCCGAGGTGAACCTGATCTCGCCCACGTCGATCGAGCTGAAAATCACGGCCGATGAAGACATTGCCTTTCTGCCGGGACAGTACGTGAATATTCAGGTTCCGGGCTCCGAAGAGACCCGGGCCTACTCCTTCAGCTCGCCACCTGGCAGCCGCGATCTCAGTTTCCTGATTCGCAACGTGCCGGGCGGGCTGATGAGTTCGTGGCTCGTGGGCGAGGCCCGCACCGGCGACAAGGTCACCCTGACCGGCCCGATGGGCAGCTTCTACCTGCGTCCCGTTGAACGGTCGATACTGATGCTGGCAGGTGGCACCGGCCTGGCGCCGATGCTGGCAAAGCTGGAGTATCTGAAAGCCAATGGCTGTGATCAGCCTACTCACCTGGTGTATGGCGTCAGCAATGACGATGACCTGGTGTGCCTGGATATTCTGGACCGTTTTGCCGCGGAGCTGGACAACTTCAGCTACGTGACGGTTGTTTCCGGCGAAGAAAGTGACCATCCGCGCAAGGGGTATGTCACCCAGCATATGGACGAAGCGCCGGTGAACGACGGCGATGTGGATGTCTACCTCTGTGGTCCCCCTCCCATGGTGGATTCCGTGCTCGGGTTCTTCCGTGAGAAGGGCATTGAACCGAACTCCTTCCACTACGAGAAGTTCACACCCAGTGCACCGTCGGCCAGGGAGAAGGTCGCATGAAAGACCGCTTCACCGACAAGGTCATGGTGATTACCGGCGCCGCCCAGGGGATTGGCAAGCGCGTGGCCGAACTGGCCGCCGCCGAGGGCGCCAGGCTGCTTCTGGTTGATGTTGCGGATTACGTTCAGGGCGTTGCCGCCGAGTTGCGTGACCAGGGTGCTGATGCCGTGGCTGTCCAGGCCAACCTGGAAACCTGGGACGGTGCTGAAAGCGTTATGGCAGAAGCGCAGAAGCAGTACGGTCGCATCGATATTTTGATCAACAATGTCGGCGGTACGATCTGGGCGCAGCCGTTTGAACACTACACCCCGGAGCAGATCGAGAAGGAGATCCAGCGTTCCCTGTTTACCACGTTGTGGTGCTGCCGGGCGGTTCTGCCTCATATGCTTCAGCAGAAGGGTGGTGTCATCGTGAACGTATCGTCGGTGGCAACGCGCGGGCTGATGCGTGTGCCCTATGGCGCGGCCAAGGGCGGCGTGAATGCGATGACGGTGAACCTGGCCTATGAATACGCGCCGCACAATATTCGGGTAAATGCCGCCGCCCCCGGAGGCACAGAAGCGCCCCCGCGCCTGACGCCGCGCAATGCAAAAGAGCAGAGTGAGCAGGAGAAGGCCTGGTATCAGACGCTGATTGACCAGACCACGGAAAACAGCTTCATGAATCGTTATGGAACCCTGGACGAACAGGCCGAACCTATCCTGTTCCTGGCATCGGATGCGTCTTCCTATATGACCGGTACCGTGCTGCCTGTGGCAGGTGGTGACCTGGGATAACCCATTACACAGCTCCGCACAAGAACAAGAGCGGAAGTGAGAGATCATGAGAAACATCGACGTAAACGACGTTATTGATAACGCCACATTCAACAAATTCCACTGGAAAGTTCTTTTTTGGTGCACTCTGATTATCATCTTCGACGGCTATGATCTGGTGATCTACGGGGTGGTGCTTCCCATCCTGATGGACCAGTGGGGCCTGAACCCCTACGTAGCCGGTTTGCTCGGCAGCAGCGCTCTGTTTGGCATGATGTTCGGGGCCATGGGGTTCGGCATGCTGTCGGACCGGCTCGGGCGCAAGAAAGTCATCATCACCTGTGTGGTGCTGTTCAGTGTGACCACGGTTATTAACGGTTTTGCCACCACGCCCTGGCAGTTCGGTATCCTGCGATTTATTGCCGGCCTCGGTATTGGCGGTGTTATGCCGAATGTGGTGTCCCTGATGAGTGAATACTCACCCAAGAAGAGTCGCAGCACTCTGGTGGCGCTGATGTTCAGTGGTTATGCGGTAGGCGGCATGATGTCTGCCGGCCTGGGCATCTGGATCGTGCCCAACTACGGGTGGGAAATCATGTTCTATCTGGCGGTGGTGCCGATGCTGATGCTGCCGTTCATGCTGAAATTCCTGCCGGAATCGGTGGCCTTCCTGATGGCACAGAAACGCGAGGGTGAAGCCCGCGATATCCTGACCCAGGTAGCTCCGCTCAAGCACATCAACGAACAGGACGTGTTGACGGTGCCGCCAACCACCGACAGCAAGGCCCCGGTGCTCGAGCTGTTTCGCGATGGGCGGGCAATGAGCACGATGATGTTTTGGGTGGCGTTCTTCTGCTGTCTGCTGATGGTGTACGCGCTGGGTTCCTGGTTGCCGAAGCTGATGTCCAATGCCGGTTATGCTCTGAGCTCCAGCCTGATGTTCCTGATGGTATTGAACGTCGGGGCGATCATAGGTGCCGTCGGTGGTGGCTGGTTGGCCGACCGACTGTCGCTGCGCTCGGTGCTGGTGTCTTTCTTTATTCTGGGCTCCGGGTCACTGGTGCTGTTGGGGTACGAAAGCCCGATGTGGTTCCTGTATATCCTGGTGGGCATTGCCGGTGCGACAACCATCGGCTCCCAGATCCTGCTTTACGCCTATGTTGCCCAGTACTACCCGACCAGTATCCGTTCCACCGGGCTGGGCTGGGCATCCGGCATTGGTCGCAATGGTGCTATTGTCGGGCCACTGTTAGGTGGCGCGCTGCTGGCCATGGCGCTGCCGCACCAGATGAACTTCCTCGCATTGGCGGTGCCGGGTGCCATTGCCACGGTGGCCATTGCTCTGGTCGGTAGTCGTGGATTTGGCTTCCGGCGTGAGCCGGTGGCTCCGAGCGACGGTATGGCTGTTAGCGGTAGCTAAAGCGTTGGAGTGTTGATGTGACCCCAGGGTAGACAGTCAGTCTGACCCTCCTTGGCCCCGGCGTGTAAGCGCCTGGGGCCCTTTTTCGTTAAGCAGAATCATAAAACCAACAATGGATTGCGCTTATGTCGAGATTTCTGAAAGACCTTTCGCTGCCGGCCATTGTGGCCGGGTTTCTGGCCGTTCTGGTGTCCTACTCCGGTCCGCTGGCCATTCTCTTCCAGGCCGGAGCAAGTGCTGGTATTTCCGACCAGATGATGACGTCCTGGGTCTGGGCAATCTCCATGGGGGCGGCGATCTCCGGCATCATTCTGTCGATCTGGCTCAAGGCGCCGGTCGTCACTGCCTGGTCGGCGCCCGGCACCGCGTTGTTGGTGGCGCTGTTTCCGGAACTGTCGCTGAACGAGGCCGTAGGCGCCTATATTACGGCGGCGGTCATCATTTTTATCATTGGTGTCTCAGGCACCTTTGACACGTTCGTTCGTGCCATTCCCAAGGGCATTGCGGCGGGCATGATGGCGGGCATCCTGTTCCAGTTCGGCGTGGGGGCGTTTACCGCGATTGAAACAACCCCGGCGCTGGCGATTGGCATGCTGCTTTCCTACGTGGTGTTCCGTCGTCTGTTTCCCAAGTACACCCTGGTTTTGCTGTTGATTGCCGGTGTGATTCTGGCGGTGGTATTGGAAGGGGCATCACTGTCTGGCGTGCGCTGGAGTATCGCAGTCCCACAGTTCATTGAGCCGGAGTGGAACCTGGGATCAACGTTGAGCTTGGCGATTCCGCTGGTACTGGTAAGCCTGACCGGGCAATTCCTCCCAGGCATGGCAATCCTTCAGGGGGCAGGGTACTCCGTCAGGGCCAAACCGATCATCGGGGTGACCAGCCTGGTATCGCTGCCGATGGCGTTCTTTGGCGGTATCACCACGGTGGTGGCGGCAATCACCGCCGCCATCTGCACGGGTAAGGATGCCCACGAAGACCCCTCTCGTCGATACGTTGCCGGTGTGTTTAACGGGGTGTTCTATCTGGTGGGTGGCCTGTTTGCCGGTACCATCGTCAGTCTGTTCACCTCACTGCCTGCGGCCTTTGTTGCGGTACTTGCGGGGCTGGCGTTGCTGGGGGCTATTGCGGGCAACCTGTTTGCCGCGCTGGAAGATGCCAGCCATCGTGAAGCGTCATTGATCACCTTTATTGTGACGGCCTCTGGCATGTCGGTGTTCGGGCTGTCGTCTGCGTTCTGGGGTGTTGTGATCGGCTATGGTTGCTACCTGGTGCTGAATGGCAGTACCGGCAGAAAATGATTTCTGGATGGGGTAGGCTGGGGGCTTCTCGGGTTTTGGGGCTGAGTGACCATGACTGAATCGACCGACCTGCCATTCCGGTTTCGGTTTCGCGTCCGCTACGGTGAATGCGATGCCCAGAGTGTGGTGTTCAATGCACGCTACGCGGATTACGTGGACATTTCCGTTAATGAATATATCCGCGTTCTGTTCGGGGATTACCAGAATCTGCTGGATCAGGATCTGGACATTCAGGTAGTGAGTCTCACCGTGAACTATCGGGCACCTGCGCGATTTGATGATGTGTTGGAAGCCAGGATACGAGCTGGCCGTATCGGTAACACCTCATTCACGGTGCACCTTGAATTCTATCGGTACGGGGATGGATTGCTGGTGGCAGAGGCTGATATCACCTACGTGTTGATCCAGCCGTCGACAATGACGAAGACACCAGTGCCGGATGCGATCCGGAAAACGCTGGAGGAAGGCGCTCCCGGCGTGTTGATCAGTCACGCCGGGGAGCAGGTTCAGGATCGCTGATCAGCCCTGCTGCAAGGCCTGCATCACCGCCTTGGCGGTGCCTTCCGAGGAGGGCGGGTTTTGCCCGGTAATCAGCTTGCCGTCCACCACGATGTGCGGTGTGAAGTCATCCCCGCAGGTGTAGGTGGCGGTTTTCTCCTTCAGCATGTCTTCCAGCAGGAATGGCACAACGTTGGTCAGGCCAACGGTCTCTTCCTCACTGTTGCTGAAGCCGGTCACGTTGCGACCGCCGACCAGGTTCTGCCCTGGTTTGATCTCGACGTCTCTGAAGACCGCCGGGGCATGGCATACGGCGCCAATGACCTTGTCCTGTTCGTAGGCTGCCTTGATCAGAGCGACGGACTTGTCATCGTTGACCAGGTCCCACAATGGGCCATGGCCTCCGGGGTAAAACAGGGCGTCGTAGTCGTTCATATCCACATCCGCCAGTTTCTTCGTGCTGGCGAGCGCTTCCTTGGCATGGGCGTCCTGCTGGAAGCGACGGGTGGTTTCCGTCAGTGCATCCTCAGTTTCACTGTTGGGGTCGATGGGTGGCTGCCCGCCCTTGGGAGAGGCAATGGTGATGTCTGCGCCGGCATTCCTGAAAACGTAATAGGGGGCGGTGAACTCTTCCAGCCAAAAGCCGGTCTTGTGGCCGGTATCTCCCATCTGATCGTGCGAGGTGAGAACCATCAGTACTTTCATGTAACCTGTCCTTTTTGATCAAGGGATGTATTCTGACAACTGCCTTATAACCTTCTTACTTGCGGTGATCCGGCTGGAATTCAACCGTGTGGACGAGCGATCGCACCAGAACACTCATGGCGGAATGATGTTGAAAAAACTGTTTGAACCAACGTTGCGACTGTTCTGTGCGCTGTGTGTCTTGACTGCGGTGCTGACCGTGCCAGTTGCTGTCCAGGCGTCTGAGGACACCGACTGCAAGACTCTGACGGTGAGTGGTAACCCCGAATACCCACCCCTGCTGTGGCGAAGCACAGAGAAGGAGGGGGTTCTGGTTGGTGCCGTATCGGCGCTGTTACGGGAAATCGTCGAGCCCATGGGGCTGGAGGTTGTGGTCCGGGACCTGGGGTCCTGGGCCCGGGTTCAGCATATGGCTCGCAAGGGTGATATCGATATGGTCGCGGGCGCGTTCATTACCTCAGAGCGTATCGGCTACATGGATTACCTGCTCCCCCCGATCACACATCTCCCCACGGCTGTCTGGGTTCCCAAGGGTGGTGAATTCATCTACCGCCACTGGCCGGACTTGCTGGGGAAGCGCGGCAGCACGCTGATCAACAACAGCTTTGGGCAGAACTTTGATCGTTACGCAGACAACAACCTTCAAATCGAAGGGGTGAGAAGCATCGAGCAATCTTTCAAAATGGCACTTGCCGGCAGGGTGGATTATGTTCTCTACGAGGTGCTGCAGGGGCAGGTGAAGCTGGACAGCCTGGGTGTTGCGGACCGGTTTGAGGCGCTGGAGCCTCCTGTCAGCAGGGAGGGCCTATTCTTTACGTTCTCAAAGGCATCACTGTGTAACACGTTTGAGTTGCGGGAAGCCATAGCCGACCGATTGTACAAACTGGTGAGTGCGGGCCGGGCCAGGCAGTTGATTCATGACTACACCCGGCTATATAGAGGAACGGAGTGAAGGGAGCTTTTGGGTAGCGATCGCTCCGAACAGACTGCAGGCAATAATAGAAACCACGATTGCAGGCCCCGCCGGGATATCCTGGCTGGCGGATAGCCAAAGCCCGACGCTGTGTCCTGAAAAACAGTATGCTGCGGCTGCGAAAAGGCCATGTCCACGAAGAAAACAAAGCATCAGCGGCGCGACAATCAGGGTTGCAAACACGACGTAGATTCCCGCCATGTTGACGGTCGTGGTCACGGCGACCGCAAACAAAGGTAGAAAGCTCAACGAGCGTGTGCGTTCCGACGCTGTACTCTGCCACAACAACACGGCACCGGTGATGGTGACCAGCGGTATCAGCGCCGGGCCGGTGACCCACAGTAGATCCCCATTCAATGTCCTGGCCAGTTGCTGCGCCCCATGGGGATCGTTGCTGACCACCAGAGTGGCGAAGCTTGCCCCGGCGACATAGAGAATGCCAATCATGGCCTCGCGATGTTCGGGCACCCATTTGAGGATCAGGTGCACCATCGCGACGGCTACAAGTGCAAATAACAGCCCGCTGACAGGAAGACCTGCAACGGTGTGGTCTGGTAACAGGGACATCCCGGCCAGCGACCCGAGGGCCGCCCACTGGGCAATCGCCAGGTCTGCAAACACTACGCCCCGCGCCAGTACCCGGTAGCCCAGAGGGACCAGGCTCAGGGCCATCAGCATGCTTGCCCCCAGGGGTGTCAGTAGCCACAACCAGTTAGTCATTGCTGGCACTCTCGTTCGGGCGCTGCGAACGATAATGTTCCAGGCGACCAATGATGTGGCTGATCAGCGCCGCAAGGTGATCGGTGTCCGCGTCATTGGTGACGGTGCTGGGGAGCACTTCAACCGGAAGATTGACCTTCTCGGCTAGCCAGTGTGCGGGACGCTCGTCCTGGTAAGTGGCAATCAGGATCAACGCCAGTTCTGGAATCACCGGGTCTGAAAGCACATTGCTCAGGTGGGATGCGCTTGGAGGCAGCCCCGGTTTGGGTTCCAGGTCAACGGCAGTGTCAATGCCAAGCCAACGCAGAAGGTATCCGAAAGTGGAGTGTTGAACCACCACAGACATGCCTTCCAAATGCCGCGCTGCGTCACGCCATTGTGCGGCTTTCAGATGCCAGTGAACGTTCCATTGTTGCTGGCGCAAACGGATACCATTGGTTTGTTTGGGCGCAAGATCAACGATTCTGTCTGCCAGTGCATTCAGGATCACTGGCACACGTTGTGGGTCCAGATGGATGTGTGGATCGCCTTCCGGATGGACGTCGCCCATGCTGCGGTCTACATGTTGGTGAGGCTGATGCAGGTGGACCTGTTCTGCCGCAAAGAACAATCCCGGTTTCCCGGGTTGTACGTCCTGGTTGGATGCCCTGCTGATCAGGGCTGGTAGCCAGCCGGCCTCCAGCGACGCGCCGGTACAGACGGCAAGGTCGGCACGTCGCATGGCTGCAATCAGGCTTGGCCTGGCTTCAATATAGTGGGGATCCTGCATAGCCGTGGTCGCCGTGTGAATGTCCGCATCCGGAACCAGGGCCCGTACAAGGCTTTCCCACTCCGGCTCGCAGGCAAACACGTTGAGAGTTGCCTGGGCTGGCGTTATGACCAGCCCCAGCAGGACGCCCGATAGTAACCGCTTAAAATCCATGGGCACCATGTGCTCCGAAGCTCATTACGTATTGCAGCATGACGGTATTGTCGGCTTGCTCAAATCCTTCTGCCTCCTGGTGCGTGTACTGCAGCCGTACCGTTGAGAAGTGCGAGCGTGACCAGGCCAGCATGACGTCCGTTTCCTTCAGTTCCTGATGATGAAAGTGGTCGCCGTGAGCGTCCTGGAGTTCCACCTGTCCGTAGCGGGCACCCGTGGACCACTGGGGGGCGAACTGGTATACCGCCGACGCATACCACCCTTCATGAACATCGTCCGAGGTGGCATGCTCATTCAGGTTGTCGGCGTACAGGTATTCACCACTCAGGGTCAGTTGCTGCTGGCGGTTGTTGCCTCCGGGGGCCCATTTCCACACCAGATCGGTGATGTAGAGGTTTTCGCCAGTGTAGCCGGCACCATGAGAGTGCCCACTGTGGTCTCCCTCATGATCATGGTCATCGTGCTCCTCGTGGGCTTCGCTGTGAGTCTGACGGTTGTTCAGATACGAGAAGCCCGCCTGCCAACTCTGTGACCGGGAGAGGTCGCCCCCGACTCGTGTATTGACGGTATACACGCCAATGTCTTCGTCACCTTCGGAGAGTCTGCCGCCATCAAAGGCCTCAGCGCCAATCTGCCAATAGAAAGGCGTGGGAAGTAACAGGTTGAGGCGCAGGCCATCGTCGAAATAATGGCTTCCCAGCAGGGCTCGATACACGGCAGGGCGTTCGACGAAGTCGTCCTCGTGGAGGTGGCGACTGTTCAGGTAACCCACCTGAGACAGAAACCGCCCGCCGCGAACACTAAGGTTGTAGGGCATGCCGGTGGTCTGCAGGAAGGCTTCTTCAAGCTCCAGTTCGGTTTCACCTTCGTGATCTTCCAGAACCGCTGTCAGACGGCCCTCGAACAGATCATCGATGGGCGAAGACAGGGACAGTTCGGTATGACCAAGACCAAAACCCTGATCACGGTGTGACAGGGCCGTCTGGTTCTGTTTGTAATAGCCGTCCAGGATCACGCTGACGTCAGGGTTCAGTTCGTTGGCCTGGTTGGCTTGGATGGTGGCGAGCGGGAACAGAGCCAGCGCGAGAGCGCTGGCACCAATGTATCGGTGTGTCATAGAGGTCCTCTGACTGCAGGATTGTGTGCGGATGGAGCGTTCTCTGGTGTCATTCTTCGTGATCGTGATCGTGATCGTGATCGTGGTCTGGCAAGCCAAGCCAGACCAGTCCGGATGCGGCGAAGTCCAGAGTGATCGTGCGAACGATGTCACCGTCGTGTGTGTCTATCTCGATGATGGTCTGATCGTTGGGGTTCAGCACGAACAAGCGGTCTTCCGACGCGGACTGTGCGATGGCTGGAGCCGCATCCGTCTCCGCCAGAGGGGGCGTGATATCAAGGGTTGCGGCCAGGGCCCATTCGTCGGACGGATGGAAAATCCGCAGCTTGCCGTCGTCGCCCATGACATAGAAAACCTCGCCGTGGGCATCAAAGCCCTGGGCGATACGGCCAACGCCGTCTTCAAGCGCGAGTTCGCTGTAGTTATCTGTGGCCGCTTCGGCATCGATCACAAACAGTTGATCACCGGCAATGCCGACCATTTCCTCAACGTTGTGGTGGCTCGCCAGTGTGCCGATCCGGCTGCCGTCTTCCAGGGTGTCAGGGTTGCCAAGCTTGGTCGCCGGATAAGAGACGCCGTGCAGATCAATGACCAGGACGCCATCGCTGCACCCAAAGGCGACAACGTGATCGTTGGCCGCTGCACCGTGGAGCCGGGGGCAGGTTTCGCTGTAGCGTTCCTCGAACGCGAATGCGCCGTTGGCGAAATCGTAGCGCTCGACCTGGCTGGGCAAGGTGGTGTCGGTGACAGAGGCATCGCGGTATGTAACGAACAGTTTGCTATCAGCAAGTTTGGCAACGCCGTGCATGTTGTTGTCCAGATCCAGGGAGGCTTCGGCGGTTCCTCCACCCAGCGACTCGTCGGTGAACACGGTGACTTTGGAGCTGGCGGCGTCTGAGCCATCAAAGAAAACGATGCCCCGATCGTCGCCCAGCGAGTAGTGAGTGGGGCGGTTATCGTTCAACGTCAGGTTGAGCTTGGTTGGCGTTTCCGCGTAATCATGCATGTGGTCGCCGTGGTCCTCGGTATACAGACCACTGTCGAAAAAAGAAACCAGATCGTCGCCACGCTGAATAACGACCCCATAGCGGCTATCGGGGCTGCTGAACAGTCTGGGGGCTTCCCCCGTCAGTTCAAACGTGGCCAGGGTTTGACCGTTGTCGTCGATGTCCAACACCTTTACGGCATTAGCGTCAGTATCGAACAGCGCTAGACGGCCGGCGGTATCGATGTCGGTATGCTCATGGGAATCATCGTCATCCGAACTGCTGCCGCCACACCCTGCGATCAGGATGGCGGAAAAGGCGATGGCCATGGATGAACGGCCTGAAAGAGCCCAATTCCGTTCGGCTTTCGAATTGTCTTGAATTGTCATTCCAAACTCCTTGTTGTGTTAAATGTTATAACATTTCGTTTCAGAGGTAGCTCAAAGCCAGTCCAGCGCCAGAACCAACCGTGGATGGCGGCCAGGTGAAGGCGACCTGTGGACCAGCCCTTTCCCTTCATTACCCATTCAATTGCCGATTTCGACATTAATGTTATGTTATAACATAACGAATTCGAAAGCCAAGCTTTTGCCTTTTGTGCTCAACCCAGAGATAGACCTTGGGGGAAGAAGAAAAGCGAAGTGTGACTGACCTACTGGTGGATCAGGAGCAGTTGTTGGCAGGGAAGGCGTTTTGGCAAACGCTCAACGATCCGTTCCCGGCCTGGGAAGAGCTCTGACGCCGGTCGAGTGACTGGCCTGGGTGGCTGGGCGCTTCGTGTCGTGGCGGGACTGCTGTTTCAGATCCAGCCACGCCTGAAAAATGCTGCTGGCGTTGCCGGCCAGTTGAGTTGCTGCTCGGCTCATCACACCGTCTCCTGTTTGCATCGACTCACTGAAAGACTAGCAGTAATAATCTTTAATGCAAACGATTATCAATAACAATTTGGAGTGTGGTTGATCTTGCCTGATGGCATACGTTTATTGGATACCCACCCTATGGTCGTTCGCTACCTATCTGTATACACTAAAGAGCTTTGGGGCCCCTCAGCTTACAGGGCCCACAACACTAGGAGGTAGCAGTCGATGGCAATCTGGACCCGCAGTATCCCCACCCTCGAACAAATGGCCGAAGCCAGTAAAAACACCGCTGTCGAGACCATGGGTATTGAATACGTGGAGATTGGTGATGACTACGTGATTGGCCGGATTCCGGTCGATGAACGCACGGTTCAGCCGTTTGGCATTCTCCATGGTGGATCGTCAGTGGTGTTGGCGGAGACCCTGGGGAGCATGGCGGCCAATTATTGCTTGCGCAAGGAGAACCAGATTGCTGTGGGGCTGGACATCAACGCCAACCACATCCGCTCCGTTACCAAGGGCTGGGTATACGGAACCGCACGCCCGGTTCATATCGGCGGCACAACGCAGGTCTGGGAAATAAAGCTGGAAAACGAGGAAGGCAAGCTGACCTGTATCTCAAGACTCACCATGGCCGTCATCGACCGAAGCTGACACGTCCGGTGCTTTACGGTTGAGAATGCCCTGTTCGATGAAGTCCTTCATTACGATGCCGAAGCTCTCGTCCGGCACTTCCCGGGCAATCTTGTAGGGTTGTCCGGAGCTGTCCTGCGTTTCTTTTAACAGGTTTGCTTCGCGAAAGATGGCCAGCGGCTGCTTGTTTGCGTCTCGCACAAGCAGCACCCGCGGTTTGAGTTTACTGGTGGGATGGGTGGCCACTACGATGCCTACCTCACCGTTGGTCATTTCCACGATGGAACCGGGCGGGTAAACGCCAACCATGCGGATAAACTCCACCGCCAGCTCCGCATCGAACTGGGCGCCCTTGTTGCGGTGGATAATCTGCAACGCTTCCATGGACGCCCGCCCCTTGTCGTAAACCCGGGAGCTGGTGATGGCGTCGTAGGTGTCGACCAGCCCCACGATTTTCGCGAACAGTGGAATCTGCTGCCCGGACAGGCCTCGTGGATAGCCCTTGCCATCCATTCGTTCGTGATGGGAATAAGCAACATCAACGGCCGCGTGTGCCAGTCGGGGGAGTGCCGCAAGCACATCGCGACCAAAAGTGGTGTGGTTTTTCATCACCGCGAACTCTTCGGGCGTGAGGGCCCCGGGCTTGTTCAGGATCTCGTCATCAATGCGCATCTTGCCGACATCGTGAAGCAGGCCACACAGTGCCACAGTGCGAATCTCGCCTTCCAGCAGCCCCAGGTGCTTGGCAAACGCAGCTGACAGGATTGATACGTTGATGCAGTGTTCGGCCGTGTATTCGTCCTTGTTTTTGATCTTGGTGAGCAGTAGCAGAGCATTGTCGTTGCGCAGTACGCTATCCACGCAATCATCCACCACCTGGTGGATCTGGTTCATTTCCAGGGTCCGCCCGAGCCGCAGGCTGGACATGATGTTTTTAGCCGTGGCTTTGGCATCGGCATAGTTCATCCGTGCCGTTGCCATTTCCCGGCTGGCGTCCACTTTATTGACGTAGGTGACTTTCCGCTTGGGGATGGCCGAAGGCTGTTGAGAAACGTTGGGCTTGCTGGTTTTAGCCGATGTTTTACGTCGGCTCACCGGCGCGTGTCTCTCGGCAGTTGGAGCGACTTGTACACGTCCTTCCACGATGACCGTTTCGCACTGTTGCTGCACGGCAAGCACATCTTCCTCAGTCTGAAGAATGAAGCCCTGCAGCAGGAAATCGGTATCTTCCCACGGCCGGTCCAGACGAATCACATGCATCCCTATTGCCAGTTGGGATACCGGGATTTCAGTCTCTATGATGTCTTCGCGGCCCATTGGCATAGTAGATTTTCTCGAAGCCAGGATTGGCGCGATCGCCCGATCAAACTCCGGGTTTGTGCGCCTCAACCAAAGTATGAGTGAACGCTACGCCCGTGTATCGCTTGAATCCTAAAATAGTGTCAAATGCTGTAACCAAAAGAAAACGTGCCGGTCATTTCAGCCTAGCATGCGCTACCGTCCCTGCAACATGAAGGTTTCGTACTCCAGCTTGTCGAACTTGCGCGACAGCAGCCACAGGCCGGTCAGCGCTGCGAGCAGGGCGGCGGCGGCAAAACCATAGCCGTAGAAAGACGCTCCCAGTTCGATGGTGATGAACGTAAACGCAATATTGCCGAAGAAAAACAGTGCACAAAGAGTGACGTTAATGCCTCGTGCGTCGAGGTAGAACAGCACGTTCTGGATCGCCAGCAACAGTAACTGGATGCCAACGGCGACCAGGTCAATGTGGAATAGCGGCAGGTACAGAGGGGATATTCCGATGGCCGCCAGGATTTCCTCGCTCCAGAGGAAGATTACGATGACCGTCAGCCCCTGCACCTTGAAGATCTCGTAGATTCCGTTGCGGGCCACGATGACCATCTGGTCCCGGAAGCGATTGATCCGTTCCAGGGTGTCGCCCTCCCGTACCGCGTTGTAGAAACGCTCGTAGGCCTCGGCAAAGTCGGTTTCCATGCGAACCAGAAAGACCGCCATACCGGGGATAATCGAGAGGTAAGCCAGGAAGATGGGCAAGTCGTAGATCACCGACGCGCGCAGGCTGGCGATAATAGGCTGTGAGGTGTCCGGGTGAAACCAGAAGATGAATTTGTCGGCCCACACCGCCGCATTGAACAGCAGGCCGGTGAGGATCAGCGCCGGAAAAATCTGCCGCCGCCGGGTAAAATCAAATCGGATGAAGTGGTCACCCGGATACTGCCGGATAATGGTGTAGAAGAAGCTGAAGAAAAGCAGGCTGTGGCCCAGAAGAAGGCCGGCCAGCAACCCCTCAAGGCCAAATTGTGACAGCACCATGGAGCTGACTACGGCGGTGGCGTAACCCAGCGCAAACACCACCACAATGCGACGATAGGACTTCATGCTGGACAGGAAGATTGTCACCGGCCACAGGTTACACAGCACGACAAAGTTGGCCAGCATCAGCAGGCGGTACAGCACCGAAGTGTCGCTGAAGAACAGCACCATGGCCATCAACCCCAGCCCCAATGACAGTACCGTAGTGACCCAGATCAGCCCCATCAAATTGGGCAGGATCAGGTCATTGCGCTTGGCGTACAGCCGGTCTGCCACCCAGCGGGTGAAGACGTGCTGGAACAGGCCCGACAGGGTCAGGGAGACGGCCATCAGGTAGGTCACCGATACCAGGAACTGAACCACCTCGGTATCAGATACCGCCAGTGTGAAACTGATCACCCCGATCATCATGACGCCGAGCACCGACAGCACCCAGGGGCCGGAGCTGATGATACCGGCCAGGCCGTAGGCCTCGAACAGGTTCAGGAAACTGTCGCGCTTGAGGATGCGGCGTATCTCGAAACCGATGCCTGCCATTAGCCGTTCAGCCCCTTGTTGTAAATGGAGCGGTAGGCCCCGAACATGCTTTCCAGGGTATAGAACTTCTGTACCCGCTCCAGCCCCGCTTTCTGAGCCTGTTGCCATTGCTCGGGGTTCGACAGCAGCCGCACCGCTTCCCGCGCGGTCGCTTCAGGATCTGCGATGGGCACCACAGCACCGCTGGCGCCCAGTGCACGGTCTTCGTCGCTGGCGCCTTCCAGTAATTCGCGGCAAGCGCCCACATCGGTAGCCAGGCAGGGCAGGCCCGCAGCGTGGGCCTCCAGGATTACCAGCGGCAACGCTTCGGAAATAGACGTCAGTACCATCAGCCCAAGCTGAGGAAGAATGTCGTTGACGTTCTGGAATCCCAGGAATTTCACTCGTTGGTTGAGGCCCAGGCTATCCACCAGTTCCTTGCACTCGCGTACGTAGGTTTCGTCCTCGTCTTCCGGACCGACGATCCAGCCCTCCACGTCGGGAATGGTTTCGCTGACCGAGCGCATGGCACGGATAAAGGTTTTTATATCCTTGATGGGAACGACCCGCCCGACCAGTCCCAGCACTTTCGGGATGTGGTCGGGGCGGGCCTTCCTTGCGGCGTCGAAGCGGGTGGGCTCAATGCCGTTGGGAATGATACAGGTACGTTCAGGCGGTGCACCGTCCTGAAACTGCCGTTGCTGATTGCCCTGGTATAGCGACACGATCGGGTCCGCCTGCTGGTAGGCCAGTCGTCCAAGGGCCTCGAAAAAACGGATCCAGAGCCGGCGAATGTATCCCAACTGCTCATTCAGCGTACCGCTGACCTGGTCCGTGGGGTCGTGAATCCACTGGGCCTGGGAGAGGTCAATCTTGCGTTCCTTGGTGTAGATGCCATGTTCACTGAGCGCGAAGGGAATGCCCCGCTGCTCGCTGGCGATGGCGCCGAGCAAGCCCGCGTAACCGGTGGAAATGGAATGCAGCATGCGCACGGCCGGCATCTTTCGCGCCACTTCGGCGAGCTGGAACAATGGCGCGTGCATGATACGGATCGACCAGAAATAGTCGACAAAGGACGGCTCCGTACAGTATTTACGGTAGTTCTCGTCAATCATCTCCCAGCTTTCTTCACTGTAGAGGAAGTCGTCACGGCTGATACCCTGCTTCTGGCCCAGGTCGGCAAACACCTTGTGGAGGATGTCTGGCGGTACTGACTTTTCGGACTTGAACTGCTCGTGCAGGCACTTCTGGGCCTCGAAGGCGGCCTTGTTACCCCGACGTGGCCGGGGTTTGCCAGCAGCTTCGGTGTCCATCAGGTAGTGGCATTCCAGGTGAGTGACATTGTCTGGCAGGACATACTGTTGCTCGCCGTAATGTGCGCGGTCGCCGCCCAGAAAGATCAGGGCGAAGGTGTATTCCGGCAAGCCGGTAATGACCTGGTGCACCCAGGAGGACACCCCGCCCCGGATGAACGGATAGGTGCCTTCCAGCAACAGGGCGATGTCAGCTTTGGGGGTTACGCTGGTTTTGGGTAATGTCATAACCATGACTCGATAACCGGTCGGTTGGCGGGGTGGAAACGCTCAAGAGGGCAGGCCGAAAGATGTTGGCGCACCTGAGCAAAGTCCCGGCGCAGGTACGCGACTTCCCCCAGGTAGGGCATGATCAATTCCGGTGACGAGCCGCCGGCAAGCGCCGAACGGAAGGCCTCTTCCGCGTTGTCGATGTTACCCAGGGCGAGTTCCACACGGCCGAGCAGGCGCCAGTCGTTGTGTTGGGAGCGTCGGGCCACCAGTCGTCGTAGCAGTTTCCCCGCACTGTCCAGGTAGTAGTGTCGCAGGCCGCCCTGGGCCAGGCCCAGATAAGCCATTTCCCACCAAACCTGTGCCAGCCTCCGCTGAAGGGAAACACTGGTCAGGTCGTCGGCGTTCTGCAGTGACTGCTGGAGAGTGCCGGCCCGTTGGGCCAGGGTTTTCTCTTTTTGCTCAAGCATGGAATAGGCCAGCAATCGCACATCGTCAGACGGGTCTTTCAGAGCTTCACGCAGAATTTCAATGGCGTCCCGGTCGTTCATCTGGCGAGTGGCCATCAGTGCTTTCAGGCGTTTGTCGGTGCTAATGGCTTCGCGCAGTACCTGGCGAAGGCCGCCCTGGCTGTAAACCACCTGTAGATCCATATCGATCGGCTGGAATGGCAGTTCGGGGATGTCCACTTCCTGCCAGGGTATGTCGCGACTGGACCGCGGTAGATACAGTGCCAGCAACATGCCCAGTACCAGGCCCACGCTGCCAATGAAAGGGATGGCAAACTGCAGGGTGAACAGGAAGACACCTGTGGTAATGGGCTGCCCGCGATAGCGCGACGGCATCAATGGCAGCAGGATCAGGGTGAGCAGCGCACAGGCCATGGCATGGGCGATCAGGTAAGCGGCCAGCTCAAGGTTGCCGGCGGTGGGTGATAGCAGTCCGGTGACGCCGCCGGTTTCCAGCGCCAGGGCGAGCAGTGCAAACCAGCTATTGGCCATGGCTGTTCTTTCCCTGGTTGTGCTCTCCCTGGTTGTCGAACAGGAAGGCCTGCACCCACTCATCGGCCTGGGCCCGATTACGGACTTGCAGGGTTTGCGGTGTCACCAGGTCACTGGCATGCAACCCCAGCTGTTCCCTCAGTCCGTCGTCCAGCCGTTGTAGATAGCCGGCCAGGCCCAGTTCATCGGTGAGCGGCATCAAAACAACGATGTAGCGCTGATTGCCGGCCCGATGCTCGGCAATCACATCAAGGCCCCGGCGGACTTTTTGAATATGGTCGGCAATCAACTGGCCATTGCGGCTGTCGGCCAGCGGCAAGCCCACCATCGCTGCGGGTAGGTTGAAGAATTCCGCGTCGCGGCCTGCACGGGCCAGATGGCGCCGGAAGTAACGCCATTCCGGTGATCCGCCGGCCTGTATTTCCGAGTGTTCATGGGCGATGTCTGCCATGTGCCCGGCCAGGATCGCCAGCAGTCGCAACGAGCGAGCCTCGAAGCTGAAAAAGGGCATGGCCTCGATAACACACAGGCCGATAAAGCGATCTTCGGAGTCAATCAGGGGAATGGCTGCCAGCAGATCGGTGTCGAGGTCGCCCATACGCTGGCGGAACTCAGTCTGCACCGACACCAGTTTCCGTTCCGCCAGTGCGTGCAGCAGCAGTGGATCTTTCAGGTCCACCTTGCGGAAGCGACCGACCGTTGCCAGTGGTTCCGGTTCGGGTACGCCATTATTGACGGCGTAGATGCCGGCAATCTGCAGTTGTCCGTAACGCCCCAGTAGCTGGAGCATCAATGAGGCCGTCTCCTGATTCAGGCCGGCCTGATCGGCTTCGCCAATCTGTGCGTACAGGCGTCTAAGCGCCTCTCTCAGGCTGCTGGAACTGCCGGCCAGTTGTTGCTCGAGTCGGTCATGGGACACCTTGAGCAGATAGTAGTTGCGGGTGAACTCTTCCAGGCGGGAACCGCGGTAGTCGTTGCTCGCTTCCAGTTTTTGCTGCTGGCGGCCCCAGTAGTCCCGAAACTCACCCGCCAACAGGCTGATGCCGAGTACCCCGGTGGTCCACACGTAGGGAAAATCACGGGTGCCGCTGGTGATCTCAAACCGCAAGTGAAAACCCAGGGCGGCGATGATGATCAGGGCTGAAATCAGCGCCATGAAAAAGCCGTACCTCAGGCCTACCAGTAGCGGTCCCAGCACGGGCCAGGGAAAGTTTCCCGTCAGATAGAACGGATCATCCGGCCGGTGCCAAACGCTAAAGGCCAGGAAAAACGCGGTAATCAGCAGGGTTTCCAGCCACTTCAGTGCAATGGGTACCCGTACCTTCTCGCCCGTTATCTGCTCTGCTTCGTCCATAGTGAACCCTGTTGCTCAGGCGGTATTATTGGCTTTCGATCAGTGGCATGGCGTTGGCCAGCTCGTCCAGAACCTTATGGGCCGCCACGCTCAGGCTTTCACGACCCCATCCCGTGCGGGCCGAGGTGCCGGACCACACTACGCGATTGTCGTCTGCGTTGCGTATTTCCAGGGTAATGCCTACGGCGGGCTCGCCATCCAGCCCACTTTTGTAGCGCCATTCTTCCACGGTGCCCGTGAACAGGTAGTCCGCGCCATCGTTGCGGGCCGTGGCGAGAGCTGTTTGCTGTCGTTCACTGCTTTCGTACAGCAGGGGGTTGCGGTCATCGGGCAGGTAGAGGGTCACGTTTTCGCTGCCCTTGGCTCTCAGGATCGCGGACAGCACACTGGCGGCTTGGTCTCCGGCCTGGGGTGTCTGTGACAGGTTGATCAGCGGCAGCACCGCAAACTGTCCATCCTTCGGAATCGGCGAGCCCTCCTGGCTCTGGATAACCGAACAGCCAGCCAGAAGTAACAGGGTGAGCCAGAGGCTATGGCGTAGTGTTTTCATAACAGTCTCCTTCAGCGACCAGGGTAAATCGTGTACGTAAGATTGAATTCGGTTCGGCCGTTGCCGTCCAGCCCTTCCGACGACCAGCGTCCAGACAGGGCCAGTTCATCATCCCCCAGCACCCGCCAACCCAGGCCCACTTCCACACCGATTTCCGCCGTTGAAGTGGATAATACATAACCGGCGTCCAAACCGAGAAATGCGCGGGGTGAGGGTGTCGAGCGATACAGAGCGTGGGGTGAGCCATGGAACCAACGTGTGCCCACACCGATACGTTCATACTCCTCGGTCAGCAGGCTGGCGGTTTCCAGTGGCTGATCCAGTGCCGCAAGGGTGGATGAGGGCAGGGTTTCGGCCAGGGATAGCTGCTGGTTTCGATAACCGGCGCTGATAATCCAGGCCGGGTCATTGCGAAAAATGGTGTAGGTGGCATTCAGGTCCAGCCCGTAGCCGTCCGCCAGTTGATCGTTCTCCAGGCTGTTGACCGTCAGTTGCTCAAGTTGGGCATTCAGGTTAAGCCGGGAGAAAGGGGTGTAGCTGGCGCTGGCGTAGGCGCGGTCGCGGCGGGTCAGCCACCAGGCTTCGGCGCTGTCCGGTGTGCGTTCCTGGAAATGGTAGCCGGCGCCGAAGGCGATGCGGTCAGACCATTGCTGGTCGAAGGCAGCGCTGATGGCCAGGTCATCCTGCTGGTAGCGTGGCAACTGGCTGACCGATAGCGACCAGGCGCTATTGCCTGAGCGCCTGTCCACCTCGAAAGAAGTCTCGCTGCTGCGACCGGGGGTGCTTATCAGTCGCCCGGAATCGCTCGCCTTGAGAGTGCTGGCAGACAATTTCCAGCGAAACTCGTCTTCGCTGAACTGCCCGGTTATCCCGCTGCGCTGAACGGTAAAGTTACCCAGGTTCTGCCAGCGGCTGCCCACTTGAATGGCACGGTTGAACGTCTGGTGTAGATTTACCGTGTCCTGCATCGTCACCCTCTGTTGTTCCGCCGTCATCGGACTGTTGAGTCGATCAAGCTGCCGAACATAGCGGCCTGTCTGTTGTTCGCGGTTTTCCGGCGCAGACCGTAGGGTTTGTCCGATGCGTTGGCGCACCGCTGCGTTTCGGCCGTCCGGTGCCGGTAGCAGGGCCTCCGCGACCAGCGTGTCACCCTGATTGGACGCAAAGTACGCCAGGGTTTCGCGTAATCCCCTCTGGTCAGGGTCGTCGCCTTCGCCGCTGCGAGGAAAGGTCGCCAAGGTTTGCCAGGCCAGTTTGAGCAGCCCTTCCTCACTGTACACCGCAAAGCGGCTGGAGCGGGTGGATGGGTCTTCCTGTAATCTTTTCGCGGCCTTTTGGCGAAGATCGGTTGCGGTGCCGGGTGCACCGGTCTGATCCAGCAGTCTTGCCGTCGCCAGAAGCCACTCAATGTCATCACTGCGGGTATCCATACCCTGACGAAACCAGTTCAGAGCCCGTCTCGGCTGGCCCAGGGCACTGTAACCGTACGCCAGGACCGGATAGGCGGCGGGAGAAGGTGTATCACCGATTCGGGCCAGCAGGGCCGGAAGGGTGTCGGCGAACTGTTCCGTATTGGCAAGTTGCAGCCAGGCCCAACTGATCATCAGGTTCTCATCGTCGGGTGCCAACTCCCACGCGGCGCGGTAGGCATCGTTTGCTGCCAGGACCTCGTCGTTGCGCTGGTGAATCAATGCCCGAAGTGACCAGTAGCGCGGGTTGTTGCGGGCAGTGGGAACGTCCGTTTGCCAGCGTTCGAGGGTTTGCTCCAGTTCCTGCCATTGCCCGAGCGCCAACTGGTATTCAGCGATAGCGGCCAGGAACCGGGGTTCCCCGGTTTCAAGGAAAAGATGTTCGCTCAACGACAGGGCCCTTGGGTAGTCCTCGAAAAGGGCTGCCAGGTTGAGCAGGCGCTCCTTTAAATTCGGCGTAAGCTCAGAGTCGCTTCTGGCCAGGAGACTTTCATAATCCCGCTTCAGGATGTCGGTTCTACCCAGGCTGTTGGCCAGGTCCATCCGCATGATTTGAACTGTCTCGGCCAGTTGCCGGTCTTGCGGCTCGAAATTCAACAGCGCCAGGGCGCGTTCAGGTTGCCGTGTGCGCCAGTAAAGAGAGGCCAGTTGTATGCGGTCGGCGTCGGATAACCGTGGCTCGTTTTCCAGCAGTTCAATGGCGGCGGGGAAATCACGCAGGTTAACCAGCAGCGTCAGTAGTCGTTCCCTAAGCGTGTCGGACCGGGGAAATCGTGATCGGCCTTCCGTTAGCCATTCCCTTGCATCATTGAAACGCCCGGAACCCACCAATGCGTCGGCCAGGGTGATATAGCCTTCCGGTTGCAAACGCTCCTGCCTGGCCCCCTCGGTTAACAGCATTCGCAGTGTGTCCCACTGGAAGAGTCCGCGCGCCAGATCCACCGATCGTTGGAAGGCTTGCGCGGAACCGGTTTGTTGATAGAGGGACACCCATACAGGCAGCGCTTCCTGCGGCAGGCCGTTCCACTCCAGCACTTGAGCAATGGTTTGCCGATCTTCGCGAGTGAGTCTGTCCGGTGTCTTCTGTAGCCTCCGGATAGCATTGAGCGCTGCTTTCAGATTCCCGGCGGCGAGTTGAAAGGCCAGCAATTCTCGCTGGAACTCTGTGTTGTCGGGATGCCGGTCCGCCCGTTGCCGAATCCAGGTGGCTTCGTCCGTAGCCGAACCAGCCAGTCTTGCCAGCCGGATACCTTCGGTCTGTGCTGGTTCCGACATCCGGGTGTCCGGGAGCTTTTGCTTGAAGAGTGCCAGCGCCGCTTTTGGATTGCCGCCGGCAAGCTCCAGGCGAATGATGTTGTCGATGAACTCATCGCGGGCCTCGGGGCGGACGGTGTCAATATAAGGGCGCAAGGTCGCTGCAGCCATTCCAGGCCGACCCTCTGCTTCCTCCAGCCGAGCGATTTCACGGGCCAGTTGAAGCCGTTGGCCGGGGCTGGTCATCCGGTCCTCGACGCCTTGCAGCAGTGTCAGGTAACGGGGCTGGCTCAGCCAGCTGGAGGCTGGCCTTAAGAGCTCCAGAATGCGTTCCGGTTCATAGGATTGGCGGACCAGCGCCTGGGCGTCGGCAAAGAGTTGGTCTTTCCGGGCCTCCCTCCGGGGGCCTTCTGGGATTGCAAACAGGCGTTGAGCCTGCAGTTCCAGGTAAAACTCAAAGGCCTCCTCCGGCACCGTCTGTTGTGCCATCAAGGGGGCCAGTACCTGGTCTGCGCGTTCCAGTTGGCCGGTTGTGCTCAGGGCCCGGGCCAGGCTGAGGCGTAAGGGAACGTTGTCTGAATCCGAACGCAGTAGCACTTCCAGATAGGCGATGGAAAGGGCGTCTGGCGTTTCAAGGTACTCCGGGTTCTCGAACACTGCCTGTCGCGGAAACAGCAGATACAACGCCAGCGCGATAAGCGCTCCCATAAGGACCAGCGCGGGCAAGCTGAAAAAGGACTCCCTGTTCCGACGCATAACGCTATTGGCACTCCAGCATCAGGGATTCTGTTTGCCGGTTGCTGAGAACAATCCGCACCTGTTCACCCGACCGTGACATCCGTGCCGAACCGCCGCTGGTTGTACATCGGCGGGTTCCGGCAAGGGTGAATTCCACGTTCCGATGGCTTTGCAAACCCAGCGTTATCCGCCATTTCCCGGCTACCTGCTCGCGCTGCCATTGGGTAAGTACCCCATTGGCGTGGGCCAGCCAGGGGCCTTTGGGGGCGGTGTCGGTCAGGAACAGGCGGGGCGAATCACCGGTCAGATGCACGTAGCGGTGGCCGGCAACATCGTGGAAACCGGCGACGCCAGTGCTTCTCTCCAGGTCGGGAAACCGGTCCTGCTCAATGGTGACGGTATGGGGTTGGCCAATACCGCGCCAGTGCCAGCCACCGTTGTCGTCCCTGAGCAACGCCGAGTAATAGAGGGTCTGCACGCGCTTGGCGTAGTCGCTGAGATAGAGCGGCGTGACGGGTTGATCAAGGGCGTATTGATAGATCTCGTGTAAGGCGCCCAGGGCCTCGGGTTTGGTGCCCGAGTAGAAGTGGTAGTAAATGCCCATGGGCTTTAGCCGGCCTTTGTCTTCGAGAATGCGGAAAGTGTCCGTCACATTGCGGAACCCATAGTAAGGGCCTGTCCAGTCGTTGGTATAGACGTTTTCGTTCATCACCGGTGCGTACACCTGTAGCTCATCGCCCACTGGGCGAGCGTCAGGCCAGGTTTCTGCCAGCTCGGAAGCGTAGGGCAATGGCTTGGTGTTGCCGCCATTGACGTTGACCAGGCCGGCTTCCCGAACCCGTTTCAGGGCATTGGCGCCGGGCCGGGCGTCGCCTGTCCAGAGGAACACCGATACGGGCTTGTTCGCCGGGGCCAAGCGTTGATTAATGTATCCCACCGAGCCTTCGATTTCGCGTTCAAGGGAAGCCTGGTAATCCGGGATGTTCATGAAATAGCCATACAGCGTGTTTTCAAGCCTCGGGGCGGGGCCACCTTCTATCGACTGCCAGAAGAACGGATGACTGTAGGTATGAGATGCAACTTCCACCGAATTTAATCTGAATATGGCCCTGGCGATGCGTTCCGCCTCTTTACTGGCGCGCGGGTATAGGCCCTCGGGTGAAACTTCCGCTTCGATGACCGAAACGGTATGGGGCACCTCATACCGTGACAGAATCTCATCCTGGATGACCTGGGCGCCCAACGGGCTACCGGGGAATTCCCCCCGCGAGACGAAGCCATCGCCGTCAATGTGGGCGGTGAGTATGCGGCGGCCATTCTCCGTGGTGGTATCAATTACCGGCATGGCAGGTGCACTGAAGGCCTGCTGGATAAACTCGAAGGGATTGAACAGCCAGTAGGCTTCGTCGTCGGGGCCGGTTTCGAACAGGAAGGGCGCTGAGGCCACGCCGCCTTTGTCATGGGTGTAGATGGCCGAAAATTGCTGGCCCTGCGCGTCGGTGATGGTCAGCCAGGGCGTGTGTCCTTCTACTTTCGGCATGGCCTGTGTGGTCAGGGAAGGAAGCCGCCTACCTTCGTAGTTGGCCACCGATGGGTGTACGCGCTCATGACTCAGAGGCGCAGCGGGCACAGTGGTGCTGCTGGCGGCCATCACGCCGCTGCACGCCGGGTTGCCGGGAATCAGTCCCATCAGCACCACGGGTACGCCCTTGTCCTGCTGCCGGGCAAGCCATGAACAAAGGCCGCTGTGGCGATCCCCGGTTTCCCACCACACCAGAATACCCGCATACCGGTCTTCGGTGGGCTCCGTCGGTAGGGGCTCTAGCGCGGAATGGTACTGTGGGATGAATCCGGAACGCTCCAGGATAATGCCACCAAAACGATGGGCAGCGCTTCTGTCCATGTTGAATTCCGGCAAGTCATGAATCACCAGAACGTGGCGTTTCACCTGGACGGGTTTGGACGGGCTGAGGCGATCAAGGGCCGGGTTGGCCACCCAGGGCACGAAACCGTCGCGACGTAGCTGGCCTGCTAGTTCCTCGGCCTGGGAGGCGTCCGCGACGTAATCGATGGCAATCATGGGCATGTCAGGTCGTGCCTCACGCCAGCGCTGTAGCTGTTTGTCCAGCCACTGGCGATCTGTTTCAGAGACTTTGTAATAACGCTTGTCCTTGGCGTTGTAGCCATTACGCCAGGACTCCAGGGCAAGCCCGTCGACTTGGCCGATAACGCTGTCCGGCAGGTGGAAGCCGCGGTTGAGGATGATCTTGCCGTTCGGGTGCCTGGCGCGGATGTCTGAAATCAGTTTTGTCTGGGCTTCTGCGAAGGCTTGCATTTGCGCTTCGCCACTGGCGGCAAGCGTGAAGCTGTCCAGAGTATCGAGAAACACCCCCTGAAAGCCGCGTTCGAAGGCCGGGTCAATGAGGTTGTCCAGCAGAAAGGCGCGGACTTCGGGGTTGCGCAGGTCCAGCACTGTGCTCGACCAGGCCGGGTTCTTGCCGATCAGCCAGCTGTTCTGCAGGCTTGCGAACAGGCGGTGGCTGCGGGCCATCTCTCCGACACTGACGTAGGCAATGGGCGTTGTGCTGGCTTCGGTCAGCAGGTCGATACGTGCGTCGCTGGCCTGATCCTGTTGCAGTACCACCCAGTCGTAGGCCATCAAGCTGCCTATTGGGGCTTCGTTACCGTAATAGAACGCGATGTTAGGCGGCTGACCCACAGCATTGGCAAAACCGAAGGGTAAAAGTAGGGCGACTGCAAGCAGTTGAAGCAGAGGGTGTCGTCTTATCATGTGGAACCGAAATCAGGTAGAGAAGCGACTGAATGATGCGCACAAAGTCATCGCGAATGAGTAATACGTTGCTAATCTATTATAGATGACAGTCTGCAAGCACTCGATTTTCCAACTATTTTGTAATGAGAGAATAACGTTATGACCTCCGTGAGGAATGGCATCCCCCTGTGGTGGCTGGCGCTCGCCGCCACGCTGACGCCGCTGGTCACCATTCACGCAACCTTCGCGGTGTCGGTGCTGGAGGGGCATATTTCCTGGTGTATTCCCTATTGGGACAGTTGCACGAGCATTAGCCGCACCGGCCGATACGGTACCAGCTATTTCATTTTCAAGGGCACCATGTTGCCGGCGGCGATTCTCGGCATTCTGTTCTGGGCCCTCAACGGTCGTTGGCTACAGCAATTGGGTGCCACCAGCCGCGGTCGGCCCTGGATTCCCAGGCTGGGCTTCGTCGCGTGTACGTCGCTGGCTGCATACACACTGGCTTTGGGGCACGAAGGAGACGGTTTCAATCTGATTCGCCGGATAGGTGTCGTGCTGTATTTTTCGCTGACGTTCATTGCACAGTTGCTGATCAGCTCGGCCCTGAAGGGACACCCGCGATGGTATGCCAATGGCCGGCGACTGTTGTGGCTGTGTGAGCTGATACTGGCGGTGGGTATTCTATCGGTTATCCTCACGGCCGTTGTGCCAGGGGTGTACAGCCAGATAGACGACGCCTTCGAGTGGATTTTGGCGTTTTTGATCAATCTTCACGCGATATGGGTCGCGGTATTGTGGAAACAGAGCCATTTCCGGGCGAGACTGTGGGCCGAGTAGTCCCGGGGTCAGAGCGACATCAGCCCGCGAACCAGTGCCGCCACACCCGCAACGGCGGCGATGCCAAGAATGACCGGCCTCAGTCCGTCAAAAGGCATGCGGTTGACCAGCTTGCCGGAAAGCCAGAAGCCGATGAGAACCCCTGGAAAGGTGACCGCAAACAACTGTAGCTCTCGCTGCCCCAGGTAGCCGGAAACCACCAGGGCGGCAATACTGAAAAAACTCGCCACCAGGAAGAAGGCCGACATATTGGCCCGCACCAGCGGCCCCTTTTGATTCTGGTAGATCAGTGCAATCGGTGGGCCGCCAACGGCGGTAATGGTTCCCATGTAGGTCGAGGCAGCGCCGGCCAGGATACTGTTGCGAGCGTTCAGGGCAGGTCGCAAACCCCCTGCGCTCAGTAATACGCCAATCAGGATCAGAACGCCGAACGCCAGCTCGAACCCCGTGGGTGAAATCAGCATCAGCGTGATCCCGGCCAGGATCATGCCGCCAACTCCCCCGCCAATGGCAAAACGCACCTCGCGGACCTGTAACGCGCCCCGGTTCCTCAGTAGCATGAGAATCGTCAGCACCACGGCGTTCAGAACCAGCGGCGCCGGTATCAGTATGGGGCTGATCAGGAACAGCAATGGTGCCGCCAGCGTACCGATGCCATAACCTGCCACGCCTTGCAAACAGGCGCCGGCCAGCAAAGCCAGGTTAGCAAGGAGTATCTGCAGCAGGGAGAGGTCAGTCACAATCGGGCTACTCGATCAGGTCAGTTGATGATTGTTGATAGCACAGCCGCAGGGCAACTAAAACTGTTAAAATGAATCATTTACGTGTCCTGGGTCTGCCGGGTCCGTGAACAGCACTAACCGGCGATAAGGACGACCCGATGGCGCCAGAGATTACCCCGGACGACTGCCCCTGTGGCAGCCGCCAACCGTACAGTACTTGTTGCGAGCCATGCCATCAGGGCAAACCGGCATCCTCACCGGAAGCCCTTATGCGATCTCGCTACAGCGCGTTTGTACTGAATCTGACGGACTATCTGAAAGCCACATGGCACACCAGCACCCGGCCTCAAGACCTTGATTTGACCGAGGCGCCGAAGTGGGTGTCGCTGCAGGTACTGTCGTCAGATGAAGGTGAACACGAAGGCACGGTGCACTTTCGCGCCCTTTACCGGGCAGGCGGCGGCTGGGGGTATCTGGATGAGAACTCCCGCTTCGTCCGCGACGATGAGCGCTGGTACTACGTGTCCGGCGATACCCGCGAAGGGACCCTCAAGCCTGGCCGGAACGAATCCTGCCCCTGCGGAAGTGGCAGAAAATACAAGGCCTGTTGTCTGTGAAACATGCTACGCCTGATGCAGCAAAAGGCGTGGGTTTCGGCCTGGCCGCCTATACCTTGTGGGGCTGTTTCCCCATTTACTTCGCGCTTTTCGAGGGTGTGCCCTCTTACGAGGTGCTGGTTCACCGGATCGTCTGGTCCTGTGTTTTTCTCGCCATCGTGGTGAGCTTCCTGGGGCGCTGGAAACCCATCACTGCTGCGTTGGCACGCCCTAAAAAGCTTGGTTTCGTATTCGGCTGTGCGGTATTCATTGCGCTGAACTGGGGGGTCTATATCTATGCCGTGGAAACCCGTCATGTGCTCCAGGCGAGCCTGGGGTATTTCCTCACGCCCCTGGTGAATGTCGGTCTGGGCATGCTGGTGCTGCGTGAGAGCATTACCCGACTGCAAATTGTGGCGGTTGCATTGGCGACCATCGCCATCCTTTATCAGCTTTTTCTGTTGGGCGTGGTGCCTTGGATCACCCTGGTACTTGCGTTCAGCTTCGGCACCTACGGCCTGCTTCGAAAGCAGGTGGAGCTGGATGGTCTTTCGGGCCTGTTTGTTGAGACGCTGCTTCTGCTACCGGTCGGCCTGCTGGCTCTCGGGGTTCTGGGCTCGGCCGGAGAATCCCACTTCAATGACAACATCACCATTGCCTTGCTTTTGATGTCCAGCGGTATCGTCACCGCCATCCCCCTGTTGTTCTTCGCCGGTGCGGCCCGCCGGCTGCGCCTGGCAACCGTGGGCTTCCTGATGTACATCAACCCCACGCTGCAGTTCTTCATCGCGCTGTTTGTGTTTGATGAACCCATGAGTGGGGAGAAGCTGGCGAGCTTCGTGATGATCTGGGTGGCGCTGGGGCTTTATTCCTGGTCGGCCTGGATGGGGCGTGGGATGAATCCCACCCCCAAATAGTGGGTTGTCTAGTGGGTTGTCAGGCAATACCGCCGAGGGACAGTATGTCAGCCCGTACGCGATGTTTCTCCACGGCAAGGTCTGAAATCAGCGTGTTCAGGCCCGCCACGGGCGCCAGCATGTCCGGCTCCGTGGCAATGCTGTTGCGAAAGGCCAGCAGCATGTCAATCTGCACGTGCAGGTCCTGAAAGTCACCGAACCGCTGTTGTCGATGTTTTAATGGCCTGAGCCTGTCGTGAAACGCCGGTTTGTTCAACTCGGCCAGGTAGCGTATGCGTTTCAGCCGTTTGCGCAGGTCGTGAAAGTGATCGTCCGGGGACTGTTCGTTCAGTTGCCGCGCCACGGCGTCGTGCTTGTGTATGTGCTTTTTCAGGGCTTTGTGGATGTCTTCGATGGCCAGTTTCCGGGTTATCTTCTTCAAGTGGCGGGAGGTGATAAGCTGGTACCACTCATCCATGTCTTTGCGGTATTGGCCGCTGCTCAGGCGTTTGGTCAGCTCCTGGTGTTCAATGTCTGCCAGGTTGGCAAAATAGCTGCGGGCGCCGGAGCTCACCAGGGCCAACCGGGTATCTTCCTCCAGTGGCCATTGCGCCAGGTCACCCAGTAACACGTGAAGGTCTCTGAGCCGGCTGGTGGCTTGGCCATGCCGTTTCAGACTCTTGACGGCCTTGCGTAAATCGCTGTCACCACTGATGTCGACAACTGCTTCGGCGATGGCCCGGCTGCGGCGAATGGCAATACGGTACTGATGCAGAAACTCGTCGTCGTACCCCTGCAATACGCCCGGTTCCAGATCCCTGATGCGTTGATACTGGTGTAACAGCGATTCCGGGATGTGCCATGCCAGCGGAGAGTGCTCGTCGATACGGATTTTCGTCCGTTTGCGATGAAACTGCTCATAGCTGACGTCTTTGGGTGTCAGGAACCGTTCAAGCCGGCCCCTGTTCTTGCCGATCTCGCACCAGTGCTCCATGGGCAGGGTGATGTGCATGTAGCTGCACGTGGGGAAGGTGTCGGGTGCGTGCTTCAGCAGTAAGCCTGCCAGATCCTCCAGCGCAGGGTTGTGGCCAATCAGGGTAATGCTGTCTTCGTCCCGGTCACGCAGCCAGTCGAGCACGACCTCATGGTTAAACGTGTATAGAACAGGCGCCAGTTTGACGGCGTGTTGATGGTTGCTCGGGATCAGGCCTTCCAGGGTTTGTTGTGCGCGGGTGGCATTGCTGCAGTAGACCGTTCCATCGAACGCCCCATCCGCACGGATTGCCCTGCTCATGGGAGCCAGCTGTTTCAGACCCCGGTTGTTGAGGGGGCGCTGGTGATCACGAAGGCCATCATCGGCCCAGCTGGATTTGGCGTGGCGAATCAGATAGAGGTGTTTCATCCGTGCCCCTGAAACTGGTTTTATTGGGCCAGGTTTGATGAATCGGACGTTTGGGGCTAGACCTTTAGTCTAACGCTGGTTCAAGTCCATCCGCTACCGGCCGTTAAGACTTTTAACAATAAAAGCAAATGCATGAATGAGTTGTGGCAGTGTCGCAGCTTTACACCCCGAAGTCGCACACACCGGTATTACAAACTGGAACACACCCTGGGTGCCCGGTTGTGGATAATTACGCTGAACATTTGATCTCATACGGAGAACTTCTTGATGACATTGCTGAGCCGGTTACGCATTCGTTCCCGTCTTCTGCTGGGCGTTCTGATCCCGGTAGTAATAACGGCGGCAACCCTTGCCTGGATTACGGTCGCCCAGATCAAAAGCGGTGGTGAGGCTGAGCTTGAGCGCCTTGAAGCAAGTTTGCTCAGTGCCCGCAAGGAAGGGTTGAAGAATCTGGTGGATACCGCCCGTTCCGTGGTGCTGGACGCGAAGAACGATCCGGACCTTTCGGATGCCGAGGCCCGTGAAGCGGCAAGGGATCGTCTACGCTCCATCCGATTTGGGGGCGGCAACTATATTTTTGCGTATGCCAAAGATCTGGAAAACCTGGCCTACGCGCCGGATCCTTCCCGGGAAGGACCTACGACCAATCCAGATGTTCAGAAGCTGATACGATCACTGTTCGAAGCGGCACGGAAGGATGGCTTTTTTGGTTATGACTGGCCCAACCCCGCCTCCGGCGAGGTTGAGCCCAAGGTGTCATTTACCACAATTGTTCCCGATTGGGGCTGGATGATCGGGACCGGTGTGTATGTCACCGATATCGCGGAAGTGGTTTCTGCCGCACGCGCGGATATTGAAGCGGAGATAGCCGAAACCCTCGGTTTTATCGTTCTGGTTACTGTGATTGTGGTCGTCATCGCATTGCTCATCGGTGTGTTTGTCGGTCGTACGGTGACGAAACCGTTGAACACCGTTACTGCGATGATGAAGGACATCGCCGAGGGTGAGGGCGACCTCCGCCACCGTCTGCCGGACGAAGGAAACGACGAACTCGCCGAGCTTGGGCGTCGCTTCAACGCCTTCGTGGTGAAAATCCAGGACACCATCCGCGATGTCGGCGCGACCACTGACCAGGTTGCCTCGGCCGCGGAAGAGCTCAGCCGTGTTGCCAATGAAACCCGTGCTTCGGTACAGGAGCAGGGTTCGGAAACCGATCAGATTGCCTCCGCCATTAATGAGATGGCGGCCACGATCCAGCAGATTTCCGGCAATGCCAACTCGGTGGAAAGCGCCGCCTCTGACGCCGACAGGCTTGCACGGGATGGCGGCGAGACCATTGCCAACGCACAGGCGTCCGTCAATCAGTTGTCGGAGGAGATTGAATCCAGCTCTGGCCGTATCAGTAATCTGGCTGAGAAAACCGACGAGATTACCCAGGTGCTGGACGTCATCCACGCCGTCACTGACCAGACCAACCTGCTGGCCCTCAACGCAGCCATTGAGGCCGCCCGGGCCGGTGAGCATGGCCGTGGTTTCTCGGTGGTTGCCGATGAAGTCCGCCAGCTTGCCAAACGCAGTGCGGAATCCGCTGATCAGATTCGCGGTATGATTGACGGCTTCGTGACCGAGTCCCGCGCAGCGGTGGAGCGGATGGACGCGTCCCGCCAACGCTCCAGCGAAACGGTTGAGCGCATTAACCACGCCACTGACGCCCTGCGCACCATTGAGAAGTCTGTGGGCCATATTCATGATCAGGTGACCCAGATTGCCACCGCGGCGGAACAGCAAAGCCAGGTGGCCGAGGAAATCAACCAGAACGTGGTGCGCATCGTGGACGCGGCGCAGCGTAGCGATACTGGTGTGAACCAGACCAACGAGGCAAGCCACGAGTTGGCGCGGCTTGGTGAGAGTCTGCGTGAGCTGGTAGGCCAGTTCAAGGTATAGAACCGTTGCTTCTGGTCGGTCGACGATTGGCGTCAGCCGGCCAGCAAGCTATGATGTGGGCGATCTGATCCGACCACTACAAAAAACGGAACCTGACCTCGCTATGACTATTCGCAAATCTTTCATGACCGTCCTGGCATTGGTGTTCGCGCTGGCAAGCGCGTCGCTGTCGGCCCAGGAAACCTATACGCTTCGCCTCGCAGAAACCTGGGGGCCCAACTCTCCGATTCTGGGTGAAACAACGCGCCACATGGCCTCGATGGCTGAAAAGATGTCGGGCGGCCGCCTGCAGTTCCGCATTGATTCATCCAACAAGCACAAGGCGCCATTCGGTATTTTCGATATGGTGAAGGCGGGCCAGTACGATATGGGGCATACCGCCTCGTATTACTACAAAGGCTCGATTCCCAATGCCATGTATTTCACCACCGTTCCCTTCGGGATGATTGCACCTGAACAATACGCCTGGTTTTACTACGGTGGCGGCATGGAATTGATGGAAAAGGTATATCGTCCCCATGGCTTGCTGTCGTTTCCCGGTGGCAATACCGGCAACCAGATGGGTGGCTGGTTCCGCGAGGAAATCAACAGTGTTGAGGACCTCCAGGGTTTGAAAATGCGCACACCCGGGTTCGCCGGCGAAGTGATGTCCGAAGTGGGCGTTGCGGTGACCAACATCCCCCCTGGGGAGCTCTACAGCGCGCTGGAGCGAGGCACGATTGACGCTCTGGAGTGGGTCGGCCCGGCACTGGATTTTCAGATGGGCTTCCATCAGATCGCAAAGTACTACTACTCCGGCTGGCAGGAGCCTGGCGCTGAAGTTCAGTTCCTGATTAACGAGAAAACCTGGAACAAGCTTCCCGAAGAGCTCCAGGAAGTACTGCGGGTGGCTATGCGGACCGCCGCCTACGACATGTACATCCAGAGCATGCATGAAAGTGGCGTGGCCTGGGATCGTATGAAGGAAGACTATCCGGATGTCACCCATAAAACCTTCCCGCCAGAGGTCATTGAAGCGCTTCGTGATGCCACAGAGAAGCTGTTGGCCGAAGAGGCGGAGAAGGATGAACTGGCACGGGAAATCATCACTTCCCAGCAGGATTATCTGAAGCAGGTTCGTCAGTGGACCAACATTTCCGATAAGGCCTATCTGAACAGCGTTTCGGGTGAATGAAAGAGACGCTTCTCTCGTTGAAAAACGTCTCCAAGGCGTTTGACGACAAAACCGTGTTGAACTCGCTGGACCTGGACATCCTGGACGGCGAGTTCATCACCCTTCTGGGGCCGTCGGGTTGCGGCAAAACCACCCTGCTGCGCCTGATGGCGGGTTTTGAGCAGCCAGACACCGGGGCAGTCAGCCTGTCTGGCCATGACATTACCCATGCCGCCCCCGAACACCGCCCCCTGAATACCGTGTTCCAGAACTACGCGTTGTTTCCCCATATGTCGGTGTACGACAACGTCGCCTATGGCCTGAAGATGGAGAAACGGCCCAGGGACGAAATTCGCCAGCGCGTGGATGAAGTGCTTGCCATGGTGCAACTGCAGGATTTCGCCCGCCGCAAACCGCATCAACTCTCTGGTGGACAGCAGCAACGGGTGGCCATTGCCCGTGCCGTGGTCAAGCGTCCGCAACTTCTGTTGCTGGATGAGCCTCTGTCTGCGCTTGACTACAAGTTGCGCCGGACCATGCAGGTGGAGTTGAAGCGACTGCAACGGGAACTGGGCATCACGTTTGTATTCGTGACCCACGATCAGGAAGAAGCCCTGTCGATGTCGGATCGGGTGGTGGTCCTGAAAGACGGCGCGATTCAACAGCTGGGTACGCCCCGGGAAATCTATGAGCGGCCCGCCAATCTCTTTACGGCGCGCTTCGTTGGGGAGACCAACCTCTTTCCGGGATATCTGACCTCGGTTGAAGATACTGGCATTACCCTGGATATCCTGGGCCTGAGCCGTACCCTTCAGAAGCCCGGGTTTACGCTGCGCAAAGGTGAGCAGGTGAATGTCCTGCTGCGTCCGGAGGATATTCGTGTGCTGGCTCCTGAAGACGAAAAGGGTCTGGCCGGCAGGATTGTGGAGCGAAACTACAAGGGCAGCACGCTGGACTCAGTGATTCATCTTGAGGACGGTACTGAAGTGCTGGCCAGTGAGTTTTTTGATGAGGACGATCCTGCCTTTGACTATAAACTGGGCGAGCCCGTGCGGGTCAGTTGGGTCGACGGCTGGGAATGGTTGTTGCCGGTTGAACTGGAGCCCGTCAACAACGACGCAGAAGAAGGGCTGAGTACGAATGCATAGGGTGTTACAGCAGCCCTTCAAAACCGCAGTGCTGATTCTGGTCTGGGGCTGGTTGTTGCTTCTTGTGCTCACCCCGAACCTACTGGTGGTGGGTGCCAGTGTGATGACACGAGACCCCGGCACCTTCCTCTCGTTGCCGCTGAACCTGGACAGTTACCGGCAGTTGTTCGACCCGCTGTACCTGGACGTGTTCCTGAACTCCCTCTACATGGCCGGCATGACGACCGTCTTCTGCCTGCTGATAGGATATCCCTTTGCCTGGGCATTATCGGGCCTGGGCAAACAGCGCCAGATGCTGCTGATTTTCCTGTTGATTGTGCCTTTCTGGACCAATTCCCTGGTGCGCACCTACGCCCTGAAACTGCTGCTGGCCACCAACGGCCTGATCAACAATGCACTCATGGGGTTGGGGCTGATCGACGAGCCGCTGAGAATGCTCTACACCGAAGGTGCTGTGATCATCGGGCTGGTATACCTGCTGCTGCCGTTCATGATCCTGCCTCTGTACTCCGTGTTCGATGACCTGAGGAAAGAGCTGCTGATGGCCTCGCACGACCTGGGAGCGGGCAAGCTTTCGACGTTCCTGCACGTGACGATACCTCTGACCTTGCCGGGCGTGCTGGCGGGCGTGATGCTGGTGCTGTTGCCCGCCATGGGCCTGTTCTTCGTGGCGGACATACTGGGTGGTTCCCGCAATCTGCTGGTCGGCAATGTCATCAAGAACCAGTTCCTGGACGCCCGTGACTGGCCCTTCGGTGCCGCCGCCAGCATTCTGTTGACGGTTGCCATGGCTGTCCTGCTGTTTGCGCACCGGCTCAGCCAGCGGCGGCTCGGTGAGGAGGCCAGGGCATGAATCGCTGGCTGCCGAAAACCTATCTCACCCTGGTGTATGTGTTGCTCTACCTGCCGATCCTGGTGCTGGTGGTGTTTTCGTTTAACAGTTCCCGCACCGGGTACCGCTGGGGCGGGCTCAGTCTGCAATGGTACGAGTCGCTGTTCAATAACCACGCCATGGTCCAGGCCATGTGGAATTCCCTCTGGCTGGCACTGGCGGCGGCCACGGTATCGACCATTATTGGCGCGCTGACAGCGTTGGCTCTTCACCGGTATCGCTTTCGTGGCAAGCGTGTGCTGCGAGGGATGCTGTTTGTGGTGATGATGTCGCCCGAGATTGTATTGGCCATCTCTTTGCTGGCGTTGTTCCTGTTGGTGGGCCTGCAACTGGGGTTTGTCTCTCTTCTGCTGGCCCACGTTACCTTCTGCCTGCCATTTGTGGTGATCACCGTAATGGCACGATTGAGCGGGTTCGATGAAAGCCTGCCCGAAGCGGCGCGGGATTTGGGCGCCAATGATTTCACCATGACCCGCACGGTACTGATTCCGGTAATCATGCCAGCATTGCTGGCTGGATGGCTGTTGGGCTTCACCCTGTCACTGGACGATGTGGTGGTGAGCACCTTTGTGAGTGGTCCCAGCTATGAAATTCTGCCACTTCGCATCTACTCTATGGTGCGTGTGGGCCTTAAGCCGGAAGTGAATGCCCTGGGCACCCTGCTGCTGGTGTTTTCCCTGGCAATGTTGATGCTGTCCCAATGGATACTGACAAGGAGCAAACGATGAAGAAACTGGCGCTCGCGGGCCTGATGGCTGCAATCCTGACCGGATGCAGCTCGCAGGAAGAGCCGCAGGTACTGAACCTCTACAACTGGTCTGAATACATGCCCCAGGAGGTATTGGACCGCTTTGAGGAGGAAACCGGTATCCAGGTGGTCTACACCACCTATGACAGCAATGAGGCCATGTACGCACGCCTGAAGCTGCTCGATGAAAGTGGCCAGTACGATCTGGCGCTGCCGTCCACCTATTACGTCAACAAAATGCGTAAGGAAGGGCTGCTGGAAAAGATCAACCACGAGAAACTGGAAGGCTTCGAAAAGCTCGACCCCGAGCTGACGAACCTGGATATCGACCCTGAAAACCAATACAGCGTTCCCTACCTCTGGGGCACCACAGGGCTGGCCTACGATGCCAATGATGTTGAGGGCGAAGAGGTAACGGCCTGGTCGGATCTGTGGGACGAGAAATACGAAGGCCGCGTGATGCTCACCAACGACATGCGCGAGGTGTTCCACATCGGGCTGAGAGTGCTCGGATACTCTGGCAACAGCACCGATCCCGAAGAGATCGAGGCGGCTTATGACAAGCTGACCGAACTGATGCCTGCGGTGCGTACCTTCAACTCGGATGCACCGCGAATGCCCTATCTTGAAGGCGAGACCGACATCGGCATGATCTGGAATGGTGAAGCCGTGATGGGTGAGGAGGACATGCCGTCCCTTGAATACGTCTATCCGGAAGAGGGCATCATTGTCTGGCTCGACAGCTTTGTGATTCCCAAGAACGCCGAGAATGCAGACGCTGCCCATCAATTCATCAGTTTTGTCATGCGGCCGGAAATCTCCGCGCTGATCAGTGAAGACATCGGCTATGCCACGCCCAACCTTGCGGCCCGCGAATTGTTGAGCGATGAAGTGGCCAACGACCGCACCAGCTACCCGACACCGGAAGACCTGACCAACGCCGAGTTCCAGAAGGACGTGGGTGACGATGCCATGCAGGTCTATACCAAGTACTGGGAAATGCTGAAGTCCGGGCAGTAAACCCGCAAACGGCTTGATCCGCCCCGGAAATCAGATCTCCGGGGCGATAAAGTCAGGCGCGATACCAGACTGCGCGATGCAGCGCGGTATATCCATACCCTGCAGGGAGCCCTCGGCCGTCACCAGCAGGGTTTTCATGCCGGCGTTCTGCCCGCCCAGGATGTCCGTATGAAGGGTGTCGCCCACCATGAGTATCTGCCCCGGCGGCACGTCCGCGAAGCGCTCAAGCACAGCCTGGAAAGCAGGTGCATAGGGCTTGCCGTAGAACTGCGGTTGGACACCGCTGGCCTCACGGGCCCGGTGGGCGAAGAATCCGGGTTCCAGCGTCAGGCAGTCGCCGCGGGGGGCCACCAGATCTGGATTGGCGATTTCCAGTGGCCTCGGCCGTTCTGTCAGTGTGGCCTCCAGTGCCGCCTGCATCTCCTCGTTCCAATCCTCGCTGCTGAGCATGATCAGGCCGTCATAGCTATCCAGTTTTCGTTTCAGTTGCTCCGTGACGGGGGGGCGCACCGGTTGCCAGTCTAGCGGCAGCGTGTCCGGTTCGGAATTCTCCGGGGCAATGACACCCCATAGGCCTTCGCGTCCCCGGTCGGACAGAGACTGCTCCAACAACCAGCGGCTGGAGATCAACTGTTCCGGCGTGATGTCGAACCCCATGCGCCGATACTTCTCCACCAGTTTGGCGTGGCTGGCGGTAGCCGCGTTGGAGAGAATCTGGACGTGTTTGCCCATTCGTTGCAGCTCGCGAAACCGTTGAATGGCTGCGGGGAAGGCCCTGGGTCCGGCATTCAGCACCCCAAAGGCATCGAACACGTATACCTGGAACCGGTCCGCCAGCGACGCCATATTCTCCAGCGTGACTGGTCGAGGCTGTTCTGAGGTCGGCAGGCCCGCAGGCAGCCAGCGACGGATCTGCTCATACTGGTGGAAAGCCCAGGCTGGAGTGGGTGTTATGCCATTAAACGAGGTGGGGTGGGTATCGATCATTGGCCTAGAGTACCGCTTGGCGTACCCTCGCGGAAACCCATTCCGAGGCCACCACCGTGACCAGTATCACCACGAAAATCATGGTGACCTGATTCCACGCCAGGGTGCTCAGGGATGCTTGCAGCTGCAGGCCGAGCCCGCCCGCGCCCACCAGCCCAAGGATGGTGGATTCGCGGATGTTGATGTCCCAGCGAAAAACACTGATGCCCCAGAAGGCGGGCAGGATCTGCGGCACAATCGCATAATCAATGACCTGTGCTCCGGAGGCTCCGGTGGCGCGCACCGCCTCAACCTGTTTGACGTCGATTTCCTCAATGGCTTCGTACAGAAGCTTTGCGACGAACCCGATGGAGCGCAGCCCGATAGCGACAATACCCGACAATAGACCAGGACCGATTATGGCTACCAGCAACAGCGCCCATATCAGCGAGTTGATGGAGCGGGAGGAGACGATGATGAGCAGTGCCACTGGCCGCACGAAACGACGGCTGGGCGTGGTGTTGCTGGCGGCCAGAAAGGCTACTGGGATGGCGATAATCACACCGATAATCGTGCCCAGGGTTGCGATATTGAGAGTGTCCCACAGTGGCGTCCAGAGTTGGTTCACGTAGCTCCATGCGGGTGGAAACATCCGTTCACCAATATCGGCGGCCTGGTCCGGTGCGTCCGATACGAAAGCCCAAATGGTATTCCGGTTCATCAACTCCCAGCAGAATACCGTCAGGGCCACCAGCCAAAACCATCCGACCCATCGCGCCAGTTGCTGTTTACCGGAACGGAACTGCCAGTCTGCGTGGTGTCGTGCGCTCACGTCTATCACTGGACCCACCTGCGGATATGTGAAGAGGAATACTCAACCGCCAGTACAATGGCGATGATGATAATCAGGATGGCGCCAGCGGAGTCGTATTCGTAACGATCGATGGCGGTGTTGAGGGTGGCGCCTATACCTCCGGCCCCGACAATGCCGATCACCGCTGACTCTCGGAAGTTGATATCCAGACGATACAGGGACAAACCCACAAGGCGGGGCATCACCTGGGGCTGCACCGCGTAGTTAACCACTTGCCACCAGCCTGCGCCGGTAGCGCGGATCGCCTCAATCTGGTTGCGATCGCAGGCCTCGATATCTTCGGCCAACAGCTTCGATAGAAAGCCGATGGTGGCAAACGCCAGGGTGAGGAAGCCGGCAAAGGGGCCAAATCCGAACATTGCCACCAGCAGGATGGCGATGATCACCTCCTGGAAGGAGCGGGATAGGGTAATAATGGCCCGGCAGGCGAGGTAAACGGGTGCAGGCGCCAGGTTGCGGGCAGCGCCTATGCCGATGGGCACCGAGATCAGGATGCCTGCGACTGTAGAAGTAACCGTCATGGTCAGGCTTTCGATCAGCCCTGCCCGGATATCGGTCCAACGAGACGTGAAATCGGGTACAAGGAAGCCTTCCACAAATCGCCAGCCGCGTTCAAGGCCATCGTACACCCGCATCCAGTTGACCTCGACGCTTTGCAGGGCCAGTGCCAGATAGACAATCGCGCCAAGGTAGAATGCCCGTCGCCAGAGCGGGTTTTTCAGCAGAACGGGCGGGCGTCTCCAGGTAGAGGGCGTGGCGTTGGACAAAACTAGACACCCTCCGCCAGATCAACGGCTGGGGATGCCCTGTCGTTGTCTTCATCTGTTTGGTCCTTGCGTACCTGGGCCCAGTCTTCCTCACCATAGATGCGTGTTAGCACGTCGTCCGTCAGCTCTTCCGGTTTGCCGTCAAACACCACCTCGCCTGCGCGCAGGCCGATGATACGGTCGGAGAACTGCTGGGCCAGAATGACATCGTGGATATTGATGATCGCGGGCAGGTTGCGTTCCCGGCAAACCGTCTGGATCAAGCGCATGATCTGACGGGAGGTTTTGGGGTCCAGGGAGGCGGTGGGTTCATCCACCAGAAGCAGCTCCGGGTTCTGCTCCAGCGCCCGTGCGATTCCCACACGCTGTCGCTGGCCGCCCGACAGGGCATCCGCGCGCTTATTGTAGTGCTCTGCCAGGCCGACTTTTTCCAGCAACGAAAAGGCCAGGGCAATGTCCTCGCGATTGAAACGGCGCAAAAACGACCGCCATCCGGCCACGTAGCCCAGTCTCCCCGACAGGACGTTCTCCATCACGGTCAGTCGTTCCACCAGGGCGTACTCCTGGAAAATCATACCGATACGCCGTCTGGCTTTGCGCAACGCCCGGCCGCGGAGGGTTGTCAGTTCGGTATCGCCCAGGACGACTGAGCCCCGGGACGGTTCAACCAGCCGGTTGATGCAGCGGATCAGTGTGGATTTTCCCGCACCGGACGGGCCGATCAGGCCAACGACCTGCCCTGCCGGCACGGTAAAGCCGATGTCGGTCAAGGCCTGGTCGCCGGTGCGGTAGGTTTTCGAAAGGTGTTTGAGTTCGAGCACAGTAACCTGCCGTGGCCGGATTAACGGCAGTTGTATTCAACGCCGTTGGCATCGTCGATCTTGCGGATCACTTCCCAGTGTTCCTTGAAGGTGATGGGAATGAACTGTGCCTCGCCGGATTTGGAGAACTCTTCTTCCAGTTCGGAGCCTTTCCAGTCGAAGGTAAAGAAGGCTTCCTGGATCTGTTCCTGGAGTTCCGGTTTCAGGTTATGGGCAATGCCGTAGCCGGTGGTCGGGAAGGTTTGTGATTTGTAGACGCTGACGATCTGTTCGTCACTCACGACATCCCGTTGCAACATTCGGTTGAGTACCGAATTGGCAATCGCCGCGGCCTGGTAGTCCTTATTGGCGACGCCAAGAATGGAGTTGTCGTGTTTGCCTGAGAACACTGGCTCAAAGTCCTGGTCAGGAACCATGTTGTAGTCGGCCTTGAGAATGGCTGACGGCGCTTTGAAGCCGGAGTTGGAGGTCTGGGAGGTGAACGCCAGCTCTCCCCCGCGAATGTCTTCCACCTTTTCAACACCAGAGCCCGGGTAGGTGATGATTTCCATCTCGTATCCGAAGGAGCCATCGGCGGCAGCCATCATGGTGAATGGACGGAATCCAGCGCAGGCAACGGCCAGGGGGTTGGAGCCGGTGTTGAAGCCGGCAATGTGAAGGCGACCCGCACGCATCGCTTCAATCTGGGCGGCGTTGGACTGAACCGGGAAGAACTGCACCTGCTTGCCGGTGATGTCCGACAGATGGTCCAGGAAACCGGACCACACCTCACGATAGACCGCTGGATCTTCAACCGGTGTATAGGCAAATACGAGGGTGGACGGGTCGGTCTGCTTTTCGGTCTGTTCCGGGATGTCGGCAACAAGGTCGCCATCACGATCCTGGTATCGTGAATCCAGCTTGAAGGCGCTGTGGGCAGCGGCGGGCAGGAGTATTGAGGCAATGGTGATAGCAGCAATGGTACGGTTCATGAGGCAGTTCCTTGTGTCCTGTTGATGACGTGAATATGACACTACGGAAACTGTGTGATGGTTTTGTGACAGGTGGAACGGGCAAAAACGCGAAAGCGTTGCTATGGCTTCAGTTAGCACTTGTTTTTATGGCGCGCCTGAGCGAGTTTAACTCCATAGATGTTGTATAATTGCACTACTGTACTATTTGGCGACAGGCAAGCCCACTGTATGCAGATGTTGTACTCCCTAAACGCCGTAAGGCTGATGCTCCTGATCGCTTTGAGCTTTTTGGTGCCTTCGGCGGCGTATGCGGCAGTGGACCTGGACGAGGGATGGGAATATCGGTGGGGCGATTCTCCATTGACCGAGGAGGGGGTGCCGGAGTGGGCTCTGGGTCAGGCCCCCTGGCAATGGAACGCTATCAGCTTTCCATCCAACCCGCCTGGTCGCAACGGACAAGAACATGTGTGGTATCGCATCACCCTTCCGGAGGGCGAGTGGCAGGAGCCGGTTCTGTATATCTACAGTGTCGATCTGATTGTCCAGGTCTGGCTCGACGGCGAGAACATCTACCAGTACGGCACGTTTGATGATCAGGGCCGGGGGCGTTTTGAAGGTTGGCCCTGGCACGCGATTCCGCTGCCCGAGGAGTTTGCGGGTACGCCGATCTACTTTCGCATTTTCTCTGATTACACCGACATTGGTCTGTGGGGTGAAGTCTCCATTATGGAGCGGCCGGCCCTGACCCTGTTTATCGTGAAAAACTCCCTCGAAGCCCTGGTCATTTCCGGCTTTTCAGCCCTGATTGCCCTGCTAGCGATGATCTTTGCCCTGTTGCAAACGGAAAAGAAGAGTTTCGGCAGCATTGCCCTGTTCTCTTTGTCGTCCGCTGTTCTGCTTCTGTCCGACAGCCAGGCCAGTCAGTTGATCTGGAACCTGCCGATGATGTGGGACTATCTGGCCGCTGGTTCTTACTACATGCTGCCGGTGGCCATGGCATTGTTGCTGGAGCAGTGGTTCAGTGATCGCCGGCCCTGGTTGATTAATCTGGTCTGGAAGATTCACCTTGTCTACGCGGTGGTGGCGATAGGGCTGGCATTAATGGGTGTGGTTGACCTGTCATCAACGTACCCGCCGTTTGATGCGCTGCTGTTAGCGTCCCTAGCAACCGTCACGGTCGTTGTCGTAAAGCGGTTCAGACAACTGAAGATTGAACAGCAGATCATCCTCGCCGCTTATGGCGTGTTCTGCAGCCTGTTGGTGGTGGATATGGCCGTTGCCCACGGCGTCCTGCCCTGGGGGCGGGTACCGGTCAGTTGGGGAACGCTGGTCTTCTCGCTGGCCGTAGTGATGATTTCCCTCTGGCATTATGCACGAACCCAACAGGCGCTCCATCGGTTGAACCTGTCGCTGGAGCAGCAGGTAACAGAGCGAACCCAGAAGGCGGAATCGTTGGCTCGCCGTGAGCAGGCCAGGGTGAGGCTGCTCACGTTCGAGAATGAAAAAACCCGTGTTCTGAACGACATCAACGGGGAGCTGCAGGATTGCATCAGCCTCAACCAGACGTTCCATATCCTGGCGCGACGACTTCCTGACCTGTGCAGCCCTCTGCGGGGAAGGCTATATCAGCGTGTGGAAAACGGCAGCGCCTATGAACTGTTGACTCGCTGGGGGTATGCCGGGGAACCGGAATCACCATTGCGCATCGAAACTCCTGAGGGCCCGCCGCCCCATAGCCAGATACCGGCCCGCCATGTTCAGGACCTGGATCAGTCCTGGTCCGGGTGGCAGAAGGGCGAGGATGAGTCATTGTGCCTGTGGATTAACTTGCAATCGGCAACCGAGGGGGCGGTGACAATGGCGCTGTTGTTTGTGGAAGTGCCGGACGAGTTTGCGGCTGACGGCACGGATTACGGCGTGGCCCGCTTGTTCCAGACGTTAAGTCAGGGGGTGCAGAAAATCGGTATCGCGCTCTCAAGCATCAGCTTGCGGGAGGAACTGCAGAAATATTCGTATGAGGATGCGCTCACCGGCCTGAAGAATCGCCGTTATTTTGATCAGCTTCTGGAGCACGAGTCGGCGGTGGCCTTGCGTGGTGACCAGCCGCTGTCACTGCTGATGGTGGATATCGATCATTTCAAACGCTTTAACGACACTCATGGCCACGAAGCCGGCGATTCCGCTCTGAAAGCCGTGGCCGGTGTGTTGGCGCGGCATTTCCGCGACAGCGATGTGGTCTGTCGTTTTGGAGGCGAGGAGTTTGTCATCATCATGGCCGGCTCCACCGCAAAAGCCGCTTACGATAAGGCGCGAGAACTGGCCCATGCCGTCCGTGCCATGCCGGTGGAACATGGTGGCTTTGAGTTGGGCCACGTAACCATATCGGTGGGGGTGTCCAGCTGGCCCGAGTGCAGCGACTCCCCAGACAGCTTGCTGGGACTTGCCGACCGGGCCCTTTACCGCGCCAAGGAGGCGGGCAGGGACCGGGTAGAAATTTCATAGGCGCCGGAACGGGTACTAATGCCAGATGTTGCCGTCGATCTTTTCGTGCAGCTCAGGGTAGTCTTTTGATTTGAAGTGGGGTACCTCGCCCTGTTTGCGCTGGGCAAGATAGTCTTTTGTCAGCTTCACCACCGTACCTGAAAGCATGACAATGGCAATCAGGTTGATGGTTGCCATCAGACCCATGGATGCGTCAGCGGCGTTGAAAACAGTCACCACCGCCTCGTAACTGCCCCATACAACCATCCCCAGGACGGCAGAGCGAAGCAGTGTAATGGCGATGGTACTGTCACCGCCAAGGTGAATCAGGGCATTCTCTGCGTAGGTGTAGTTGGCGACAATGGACGTGAATGCAAAGAACAGGATGGCAATGGCGATGAAATAGGCGCCAGACTCGCCAATGTGGCTTTGCATGGCATCCTGGGTAAGCTGGGTTCCGGTAATGCCGGAGCCCGGTTCCATGACGCCGGAGAGCAAAATCATCACTGCTGTTGCGGTGCAGATAATGATGGTGTCGACAAACACGCCAAACGCCTGCACCAATCCCTGGGATGACGGGTGGTGGGGCGCTGGTGTGGCCGTTGCCGCAATGTTGGGCGCCGAGCCCATGCCGGCCTCGTTGGAGAACAGCCCGCGCTTGATACCATTGAGCATGGCGGCGGTAATGGAACCCGCTGCGCCGCCGGCGGCTTCTTCCAGCCCGAAGGCGCTCTTTACGATGGTCATCAGCACGCCCGGCACTTCAGTGATGTTAATGGCCATAATCACCAGAGCAATAAGCACATAGAGACCCGCCATCAGCGGCACTACCAGTTCTGCGAACCGGACGATGGAGCGCAGGCCACCAAAGATGACAATGCCCGCGAGAACAGCGATCACAATGCCAACCCAAATCTTGGGCACTCCAAAGGCACCCTGCATGGCATCGGCAATGGAATTTGCCTGAACAGCGTTGAAGACCAGTCCGAAGGACAGGATCAGGCAGACGGCAAAAATACTGCCCGCCCACGGCGCCTTCAGGCCCTTGGTTATGTAGACCGCAGGCCCACCCCGATACTGGCCTTTGCCATCACGTACCTTGTAGAGCTGTGCCAGCGTGCTCTCCGCGTAGCCGGTTGCCATGCCGACCAGGGCGACCATCCACATCCAGAAGATGGCGCCAGCACCGCCAAGATACAGGGCCACCGCGACACCGGCGAGGTTGCCGGTGCCCACGCGAGAGGCAAGGCTGGTGCATAGGGCCTGGAACGGCGATATACCGTGGACATCGCTGTCACGGGAGCCACGAATGGCGCGGATCATTTCCCCAAAATTGAGGAATTGCAGAAAACCCAGACGGATGGTGAAAAAGACACCAACGCCCAGCAGGCCGTAGACCAGAACGTAGCCCCACAGAATGGAGTTCAGCGAATCTACGATAGTGGTCATAGTTCTTCCTTAAACAGTTGTCGTTAAACTACCAGCACTGGACATTTCGCCTTGGAAGCGACGCGGTGGGACACGCTGCCAAGCAGCATACCCTCTTTATCGCTGTGAGTGCCCCGGGTACCGACCACAATCAGGTCTACTTCCTTGTCCTTGGCAAACTTGACGATCACGCTGGAAGGACGGCCGGCTTTAACAAAGCCCCGAACCTTTACCGCCCCCTTTTCCTTGGCCTTTTCCTTGGCATGGTTGACGATCTCCTTGGCGTATTCCGATAGCACCTTGTCAGGGATATCCATGCTATCCGGCCGGCCAATCGACAGAGATGCCTCAAACAGGCTGTGATGCTTGTAAACACAGATCAGATAGATCTCGGTGTCCATGAGTTTTTGTAGCTCAATGGCCTTGTCCATGGCCTTGAAGGATGACTTGGAACCGTCAACGGCCACCAGAATTTTCTTGAACATTTCACTCTCCCTGAAGTCCGGTCTCTATATCCCTCAGCGGAACGCAACGTCACGAAGGAACAGCGCAATTTGCGGGAAGGCGATGATCAGCCCGGCCGCTGCCACCAGCATAAAGACGAACGGTGGCGTACCACGGATTACTTCCCAGTATGGGCGCTTGAATATGGCGATGGCGGTGAATATGTCACAACCAAAGGGTGGCGTTGCAGAGCCTATGGCGACCTGCAGTGTAATCAGAACCCCGACGAGCACTGGGTCCAGACCGGTGGCTTCGATCGCCGGTGCAAAGATCGGCGTCAGCACCAGTATCACCACGATCGGGTCAACAAACATGCAGGCAACAAAGAAGGCGATACAGATCGCAATCAGGACACCTACCGGGCCGGCTTCATTGACGCCAACTGCTTCCAGTATTGTTTGTGGAATCTGTGCAAACGAGATAATCCAGGAAAAGCCGTTGCCCACGGCAACCAGTATGAAAACCACAGCGGTAATCAGGCCGGTGGACTTGGCAATCCGATAGATATCCGGCAATTTCAGCGAGCGGAACACCACGAATTCGAGTAAGAAGGCGTACAGCACGCACACAGCGGCGGCCTCCGTAGGGCTGAAAATACCGCCGTAGATACCACCAACAATGATGACCGGGAAGAAAAGAGGCCATAGTGCTTCGCGGACGGCGACCCCCCGTTCTCTCCAGCCGGCCCTTTCCTCGGTGGGGACCTTGTTAATGTATGCATAGATCAGGCAGTAGATTGAAAACATCATCAGAATCATGACGCCCGGGCCGATGCCTGCAATGAACAGTTCGGCAATGGAGGTTCCGGAAATAACCCCGTAGATAATGAAGCCGATACTGGGGGGGATCAAAAAGGCAATGTCACTGGAATTGATGATCAGCGCCAGGGAGAACGAGTCGGAATAGCCCGCTTTAAGCAGTTTGGGACGCAAGGGAGAACCAACAGCCACAACCGTCGCCTGGGTGGAGCCGGATACCGCACCAAAGAGGGTACACGAGGTGGCTGTACTGATCGCCAGCCCGCCTTTGATGTGCCCGATAAAGGCCATCACCATATGGATAAGGCGGTCGGCGGACTGCCCGCGAGTCATGATATCAGCCGCCAGAATGAACATGGGCACAGCAATCAAAGAGGCTGGACGGATACCTCCCATCATTTGCTGGACGAACGTGCCCATCTGGCCGAAGCCATCAAACATCATTACAAAACCGACCACCGCACCGGTAATCAGCGGAACCATCATCGGGAAGCCCAGGAGCAGCAGCCCGATCATGATTACCATCATTATAGTCGCCATGAGTTTCTATCCTTTGTTAAAGCAGCTGCAGGTTCAGACTTCCGACTCACTATCAGAGTAGCCGTCGATCACACCAGTGGAGAGATAAACATCCTTGCTGGTGAGATTCTTGATCGCTGTGAGGAAATACTGAATGCCGGTAATCGCAAAGCCCACTGGCGCCCAAACGTAAATCCACCAGATCTCAAAGCCCAACGCAGGGAGAATTCGCCCACGGCTGTAAAGGGTCTCGACGTATCCATAGGAGTGGTAGCAGAGGAAGAACATTACCAAAGAGGTAAACAGGGCGATGAAAATCATCAGTACTTTGCGCCCTTTTGGCGGGATCGCATCATAAACCGCAGACATGCGGATATGGCGGCCATGGCGGGCCGCGTAGCCGATGCCGGCAAACGTAATCAGGATAATAAGAATCCGGTTAATCTCGCCGGAGAAAAACAGGCCTTCTCCAAAGACAAAGCGTGCAATAACGTTGATGCATGTGTTGACGGCCATAAGGATGACGCCAACCGCGAGCATCACGGCCTCAGTTTTAGCAATAACTTCATCAATGGTTCCCAGAAACCCGGGCAGGCCGGACTCGTAGGTGCCGGTATCGTCTTCTAGATCCGGGGAGTTCTCGGACATGGGGGGTTGCTCCAGAACATATCGCTCCCAGCCGGCAGGAGGTCCCCGGCGGGGCGGGGTTAAAACAGATTCCCGCCGGGCAGGGCCGGCGGGAATGGTTCCTTCAGGATCAGTTGCTCTGAACTTCCTTGAGGTCTTCCTTGAACTGGTTCAGCAGTTCTTTACCGCTTTCGCCAGTCATCTCGATGAACTTCTCTTCAACCTGCGGCGCGCGGGCCTTGAAGGCTTCGATCTGTTCGTCGTTCAGGCGAGTGACGGTGACTTCGTCGCTGGCTTTCTGGATCTTCTCAAGGGCTTCTTCAGCGAGACCATCGATGTGAACGATGATTTTCTCGAACGCGTAATCCGCAGCGTCCTCAACAAGCTTCTTGTCTTCGTCGGACAGGCCGTCGTAGAAGTTCTTGTTGGCCATCATGGCAGTGGTGAACCAGCCGTGACTGGTGAAGACCAGGTTCGGGGAAACTTCATAAAGACCGCCGGATTCGATCCAGAAAATCGGGTTCTCCTGACCCTGGATCATGTTGGTCTGCAGGGCACCGTAAACTTCACCCCAGGGCAGCGGCGTGGGGGTTGCACCAAACGCTGAATAGGTTTCCGACAGCAGCGGGTTGGTCATGACACGGATCTTCTTGTTGTTGAAGTCTTCCGGTTTGCTGACGGGCTCGTCCACCGTTACAACCATTTCGCCTTCCGGGTACATCTGCAGAAGCTCCAGACCATTCTGGGCATACAGCTCCGGGAAGTCCTCGTTGATCGCCTCACTTTCACGGAAGAACTTGATCACCGTGTCCATGTCGGTCGGCATCAGGTAAGGAATGAAGAAAATTTGCGCTTCCGGAATCAGCGAGCCGGTGAAGCCGGGAGACTGGTTGACGAAGTTAAGGATGCCAGCCTGGGTCTGCTCCATGATGTCGTCGGATTCGCCGAGCTCACCAAAACGATAAATCTGCAAGGTGTGGTCGGAGTTGTCTTCGATGTATTCCTTGAAGTCGTAAGCGAATACGTCCTGGACATCACCTTCATATTCTTCGTGCGCATAGCGCCAGTTGGCAGCATTCACCGAATTCGCCGCTGTCATTGCGGCAAAGGCAAACGCAGAAAATCCGGCCAGTTTCTTGAACTTGCTCATGGTGCTCATCGCGTTGTCTCCGCTTATTTTTTTGCTGAAATGATCTGTTACATTTATTTAGACTGGCAAAACAATCCCGATTTCGCAAGAAATTGGCGAATTTACCTGGGGCCGAAAGCGACGCGTTCCGGTCGCCCATGCAAGTTGTGGTAGGCTTTTGTTTCTTACCGGAAACAACACACAGGGCAGGTATGCCAGTAACGCCATCCATCGAGCCCGGCTTTCACGCCATCCACGCGAATCATCTGGAAGACCTGCGCCGGGCTGTGGTCTGGATCTGCCGGCAAAGCCCCCTGCCACCGCTGGAAAGTGAAACCTTTCTTGTGCAGAGCAATGGTATTGCCCAATGGCTCAAGCTGGCACTGGCTGAAGACCCGTCCGAGGAGGGTGCTGATGTCGGGGTCGGCGGCCTGGGGATTGCGGCCGGCATGGATTTTCTGTTTCCCGCCCGCTTTATCTGGCAGGCCTACCGTGCGGTACTGACCTCGGAGGGCGTACCGGAACAGTCCCCGTTTGATAAGTCCCGACTGGTCTGGCGCCTGTTCCGACTACTGCCGGAGTTGATCGCGGACGACGACGTGTTTGCGCCGTTGCGACGATTCATGGCCGGAACGGATACTGAAACCCGACGCTACCAGCTCGCCGGCAAGATTGCGGACCTGTTCGACCAGTATCAGGTTTTCCGCGCCGATTGGCTGGCGGATTGGGAAGCCGGCCATGACCGGCTGCGGATGGCGCGCGGCGAATACCGTGAGCTGGGCGATGAGCTGCGCTGGCAGGCGGTACTGTGGCGCAGGCTGGTGGCCGATGTGGGCGAACTCGCGGGTACCAGCCGTTCACGCATTCACACCCGGTTCATGGCGCAAGGGCAGGCACTGACAGCCGCAGACCGGCCTCCAAACCTGCCCCGTCGTATTGTGGTCTTCGGTGTGTCATCCCTGCCGAAGCAGGCGCTGGAAGCCCTGTCCGTTCTCAGCCGGGTCAGCCAGGTGGTGCTCTGTGTCCATAATCCCAGCGAATTTTACTGGGCCGACATCATCAGCGACCGTGACCTGCTGACGGCGGACCGCAAGCGCGGCAAGACCCACCCGGAACTGGCGGCACTGACCGACCCTGATGCCCTCCACCAGCACGCCAACCCCCTGCTGGCGGCCTGGGGCAAACAGGGGCGGGACTACATTCGCCTGCTGGACGAGTTCGACAACCCCGAGGCGTACCAGGGCCGCGTGGCAACTCCGGAGGGCCGGATCGATATTTTCACGCCCCACGGAGATCCGGATAAGCCTGCGCTGTTGCACCAGATCCAGAACGACATTCGTTCGCTCACTTCCCAGGCAGAGATGCTGGGGCAGGCACGGACCCTCGATCCGTTCCAGGACGATTCCGTGGTGTTTCACAATGCCCACAGCCCGCAACGGGAAGTGGAGATTCTTCACGACCAGTTGCTGGCGGCATTCAACAGCAACCCGCAGCTTCGGCCCCGCGACGTGATCGTCATGGTGCCAGACGTCGACACCTACGCACCTCACATCCAGGCGGTGTTTGGCCGTTACCCGTCGTCGTCCCGGCGCTACATCCCGTTCACCATTTCCGACCAGGGCCAGCGGCATCGTCAGCCGGTGCTGATTGCACTGGACACGTTGATGGCGCTGCCCGAAAGCCGTTTTGGCGTCAGCGAGATCATCAGCCTGCTGGAAGTGCCGGCCGTACGCAGCCGGTTCGGTATCGCCGAGGGCGACCTTCCATTGGTACGCCAATGGGTGGACGGCGCCAACATCCGCTGGGGCCTGCACAGTGAACATCGCAGCAGTCTCGACTTGCCTGAGGGACTGGAACGCAACACCTGGCAGGCGGGGCTGCGGCGGATGCTGTTGGGCTATGGCGCTGGCCGCGACGATCCCTGGCAGGGCATCGAACCGTTCGAGGAAATCGGCGGCCTGCAGGCGGGGGTGGCGGGCAATCTCTACCGCTTTGTGGATCGGCTGGAAGAGCTCTGGCACGAACTCAGGTCCACTGCAACGCCTGCCGGCTGGCTCGATCGGCTGCAGTCCATCCTCGAACGCTTCTTCGCTGAACTGTCTGACGACGATCTGCTGCTGGTGAACCGGCTACGCCGACAGGCAGAGCAGTGGCTCCAGGACTGCAACAGTGCCGGCATGGAAGACGTGGAACTGCCTCTGAGCATCGTGCGGGAAATTCTGCTGGAAGGGTTGGAAGAAGGCGGCCTCAATCAGCGCTTCCTGGCCGGCAAGGTCAATTTTGCAACCCTGATGCCCATGCGCGCCATCCCCTTTCGGCGGGTGTGCCTGTTGGGCATGAACGACGGTGACTACCCGCGCTCGCGACCGCCGGTGGATTTTGACCTGATGGCCGTGGATTACCGGCCGGGCGACCGTTCCCGCCGGGAGGACGACCGCTACCTGTTTCTGGAGGCATTGCTCTCCGCGCGGGAGCAGCTTTACATCAGTTGGGTAGGGCGCAGCATCCGTGATGACTCGGAACGGCCACCCTCCGTACTGGTCAGCCAGCTCTGTGACCATCTTGATGCGGTGTGGCAGGTGGAGGAGTCGGACCGAAAAGCCTCTCCGGCCCTGACGATCAAACACCCGCTGCAGCCGTTCAGCCGTGAGTATTTTCCCGCCGGAAATCGCGGAGCCGGGCACAATGGCTCGCCCGACGTGAACGCAGTGCTGGCAACGCGGCGCCTGTTCACCTATGACAGTGAATGGCTCAGTGCGCACCAGCAACGGGAAACCGATGTGGTGGGCGTCGAACTGCCTTTCCTGCCTCCGGCGGAGCCACTGACGATTGCTGATATTGGCGCTTTCCTCAAGCGACCAGTGGACACCTTTTACCAGCGCCGGCTGCAGGTCCGGTTTACCGATGTGGAGAGCCTGGACACCGACAACGAGGCATTCGCCATGGACGGCTTGCACCACTGGCGCCTGGAGGACGAACTGATCCGTCATGCGGTGATGAAATCGGGCACCGAGGACGAGCTGCGTCAGCGGCTGGAGGCTGCCCTGGCGAGCATGACCCGGCGAGGTGAGTTGGGCATGGGAGTGACCGAAACCGCCCTGACCCGGCAGTTGGAAAGCCGCATGCCAGACCTGTACCGGCGTTATCAGGAGGCCGTGGCGCTCTGGCCTGAGCCGGTGGAAGATATCTCAGGCTTTGAGTACCGCCATGAGCATGGCGACGCGGCGGTCACTGTTAACGACAGGCTGGGCAACCTGCGTACCCGCCCGGGCGGTGACCTCTGCCGGGTGGTGATCGCCAGTAGCAATTTGCTGGAAGGGTCCGGAAGCGCTCGCCAGCTAAAGTTCCCGGCCCTCTTGGAACACTGGGTGGCACACCTGGCAGGTAATATTCGCTACGACGCTTTCCACACCCTGATGATCGCCAAAGAGGAAAAGCGTGTCGTCAACCTGTTGCCTCTGGACACCGACCAGGCCAGGGAATACCTGGCCGGCATCCTGGGCTATTGGATTCAGGGCCAGACGCGGCCGCTGCCGATAGAGTCGGGTGCGGCCTTCGGCTATTTGCGGGGCCTTTATCCCGCCAGGGGCGAGGGCAGTGAGGACAAAGCGCTGCTGAAGGCGACAGACGCCTACGCAAAGGCTCTGGAACGCGACAGTGGTTACCTGCGCCGGGCCTGTCCGGAAATAGAACAACTGCTGGCGGATGACGAATTTCCGCTGTTGGTGTCGGCACTGTATGAGCCACTCTGGCACGCCGAACAGGCCGGTCGGGCCAAGCCTGGCGGTGCGGGAAAGGAGTCGACAAAATGACGGAAGAGATCCGCAAGCTGGATCCCCTCACACTGTCGTTGCGTGGCAGCCAGCTGATCGAGGCCAGTGCCGGCACCGGCAAGACCTTTACCCTGGCGCTGCTGTACGTGCGCCTGGTACTGGGCCATCGCACCGTGGAAGAACCCCTCGGTGAGGGCATCATGCCGCCCAACCTGCTGGTGGTGACCTTTACCGAGGCCGCCACCAAGGAACTCCGGGACCGGATTCGCGCCCGTCTGACCGAAGCCGCGGCGTTATTCGCGGCTGAACCGGACACCGTCGACACCACGGTGATGTCAAAAGACCCACTGGTGAATCTGCGCAACGCCTGCCCAGCGGCCGACTGGCCAGCCTGCCGCCGCAAGCTGCTGTTGGCCGCGGAATGGATGGACGAGGCTGCCGTGTCCACCATCCACGGCTGGTGCAATCGCATGCTCAGCGAGCATGCCTTCGACAGCGGCAGCCTGTTCCGTCAGACCCTGGAGACCAGTCAGACGGACCTGCTGGATGACGTTGTGAGGGATTACTGGCGCACCTTTATCTACCCCATGCCACCGGAGTTGATGGGGGAGGTGCTGGACACCTGGAAAACCCCGGAAAGCCTGCGCCAGTCAGTGCGCAACCTGTTGCCACACGTTGATGCCCTGCCAGTGCCGGAACGTGACCCACTGGCCGCTGCGGAGGAGGCGAAACGCCTGCGGGAGGTGGAACTGCAGGCTCTGAAAGCCCCCTGGCCGGCCTGGTGCGACGAACTGGACGAGCTGTTGGCGGAAACCACGAAGCGAAAGCCGAAACCGCTGCATGGCACCACCAAAAACTCCCTTCAAAAAGCCGTGGAACACCTTCGGGAATGGGCCACAACCGATGCGGCTGAACCGCATGAGTTCCTGTCGAGCAAACGCACCAAGGGTTTCGATACCCTGGAGGCGGACGCGTTTGCCGAAAAATGGACCGGCGAGGATGAGCCTCCGCATCATCCTGCCATGGACGCCATCACCGAACTCAAACCGGCATTGAAAACCATGCCGGTGGCGAAAGCGGACATTCTCAATCATGCCGCCTGCTGGATCGCCCGTCGCCTGGACAGCGAAAAACAGCGCCTGGCCAGTATGGGCTTTGACGACCTGCTCACACGACTGGATGCCGCGTTGGGCGGCCCCCAGGGCGAACGCCTGGCAGGCACTATTCGTCGGCAGTTTCCGGTGGCGATGATCGATGAATTCCAGGATACCGACCCGGTGCAGTACCGGATTTTTGACCGTATATACCGGGTGGCCAGCAACGACCAGGACACCAGCCTGTTGATGATTGGCGACCCCAAACAAGCGATTTACGGTTTCCGTGGCGCTGATATCTACACCTATCTGGATGCCCGTCGGGCGGTCAGCAGCCGAACCTACACGCTGGGGACCAACTACCGCTCAGCTGTCGCCATGGTAGACGGCGTCAACCGGGTATTCGCCCAAGCCGACCAGTCCCTGCCCGAAGGGGCCTTCCTGTTTCGAGCCGGGGACGACAACCCGTTGCCCTTCAGCCCCGTGGAGGCCAAAGGTACCAGCCAGCAATGGCTTGTTAACGGGCAGCCGCGACCACCACTGACGTTCTGGACCCTGACCGATGAGCGCCCTATCGCCAAGGAAACCGGCAGGGAGGCCATGGCCGAGGCCTGTGCGGCGGAGATTGCCCGCCTGTTGAATCTGGGGCAGAGCGGCGAGGCGGGCTTTGGGGCCGAGGGCACGTCGTTTGAGCCCGTGCGACCGGAGCACATTGCTGTGCTGGTCAACAAACGTGACGAGGCGAATGCCGTCCGGCGAGCATTGGGCGCCCGGGGCGTTCGCAGTGTGTACCTCTCAGACCGTAATTCCGTGCTGCAGTCGGTCCAGTCATTGGAGATGTTGCAGTGGCTGCAGGCCTGCGCCGAACCGGGCCAGCTTCCGCTGATTCGCGCGGCACTCGCCACGCCCACCATGGGCCTGGCTTATCAGGAGCTGGACCGTCTGTTCAGTGACGAAAATGCGCTGGACCGCGAGATCAACCGCTTTCAGGGCTACCGTGAACTCTGGCAGCAACAGGGCGTACTGCCGATGCTGCGGCGCCTGCTGATGGACTATGACGTGCCGGCGAAGCTGCTGTCCGGGCCTGACGGCGAACGCGGCCTGACTGACATTCTGCATATTGCCGAACTGCTTCAGCAGGACAGCCAGCAGCTGGACGGCGAACATGCGCTCATTCACCACTACACCGAGATGTTGCAGGATTCCGACGATGAGGACGAACACCGCACCATGCGCCTGGAAAGTGATGCCGGGCTGGTCAAGGTGGTTACTGTCCACAAGTCCAAAGGCCTGGAGTACCCGTTGGTGTTCCTGCCGTTTGCCACCGAATTCCGCGAGGAAAAGCCGAACCAGGCGTTTATCAAGTACCACGATGACGAAGGCCGACTGCAGATTTCCCTTGAGCCGGATGAAGACACCCTGGCCAGGGCCGACCGCGAACGACTGGGTGAGGATATTCGCAAACTCTACGTTGCCCTGACCCGATCCCGTCACGCCACCTGGGTTGGCGCCAGCGGCATCAAAGGCTGGCGGCAGAGTGGTCTGGGGCACCTGATTGGCCGCTCTGCCAGCGATGAAGACACGGACCTGATGCCCTTCCTGCAGTCCGTGGCCACCGGCGAGCCCGCAATCGATGTGGCGCCCATGCCTGAACCAGGAGACGACGTTTACGCGGGCGACGAGGAGCCGGAGCTTGGCAACGCCCTGGAGCCAGTGCGGGAAGCCCGGGAAAACTGGTGGATCGCAAGCTATTCCGCGATCACCTATGGCGCCCGCGGTGGCTACGGGAACGACTTCGCACCGGCCAGTGAGGATGCGGAGCAGGAGAACCTGCGTGACGAGGACGAGCCCGTTGTGGCCGATACCCTGGCCGCAATGATTCCCGACTGGCAAGGGCCGCAACCGGTCAACCAGCATGCTTTCCCGAAAGGCTCCGGCCCCGGCACCTTCCTGCATGATATTCTGGAGTGGTGCGCTGGAGAGGGGTTCCATAAGGTGGCTGATGCGCCGGAGGATCTCCACGAGCTGCTGGAGCGACGCTGCCAGTTACGCAACTGGAGTGATTGGACTGACACCCTGAAAACCTGGATCTACACCCTGATCACCATGGACATCCCGCTTCCGGGCAGCAGCAGGACATGCTCCCTGGCGGGCCTTGAAACCTTTCGGCCGGAACTGGAGTTCTGGTTTGAAAGCCATGAGGTGAACACCCTCGCCATGGACAGACTGGTCCGCCGGCATACGCTGGGTGGTGATCCGCGTCCCGAGGCTCAGCAAGCCACCTTCAATGGCATGCTGAAAGGGTTTATCGACCTGGTGTTTGAACACGAAGGCCGCTACTACGTGCTGGACTACAAGTCGAACTTCCTGGGGGAGGACGATCAGGCCTATATCCCTGACGTGATGAAAGACAAAATCCTTGAGAAACGGTATGACCTGCAGTACGTCATCTACCTGCTGGCGTTGCACCGCCTGTTGAAAGCGCGCCTGCCGGACTACGATTACGACAGCCACATGGGAGGTGCCGTCTACCTGTTCCTGCGTGGCTGCGATGCACCGGGCGCCGGCGCTTTTACCGAACGACCGGACAGGGCCCTGATTGAGGAACTGGACCGGCTGTTCAGCGGCCAGGGGGAGAAAGCAGCATGATCGGAGAAAGCGGAACCATTGCGGACCTGTTCGACGCCGTTGAGCCCGAACCGGCACCACGGTTGCCCCAAACCGCTGCCGACGCTCTGGCCCTGCTGGATGAGTGGGTGGAGCGCGACTGGATTCGTGCCCTCGATCATGCCTTCGCGACGTTTGTTTGCACGATGGTCCGTGAACAGGGAGAGCAGCCGGTGGCCATGCTTGCGCTGCTGTCAGCGATGGTGTCACACCAGGTGGGGCGGGGGCACGTTTGCCTGGATGTGCGTCATCTCTGTCGTGCCACGGAACCAACGCTGGTGCTGCCGCCGGAAGGCGTCGGTTCTCTACCTGAAAACAGCCCTAGGCCGTCGGATCTGTTTGCCAGTGTCGGCGCTGACCAACTGATTGGGATGCTGGGGCAAAGCTGCGCTGTCAGCAACGGCGAGCAGGCAGCACCGCTGGTATTGGATGGCTCGCGGCTGTACCTGCGTCGATTCTGGCGCTATGAGCAGGCTATTGCCGCCGGTATTCGGACACGTCTCGACAACCGTGTGGCGTTGACGGATACCGCGCCGTTGAAAACGGCACTGGATACCCTGTTCGGCACGGAAAACGATTCCGATGGCCCGCCGGATTATCAAAAAGTGGCCTGTGCCCTGGCAGCACGGAACCGCTTCAGTGTCATTACCGGCGGTCCCGGCACCGGTAAAACCACCACGGTAGTCAACCTGCTGGCGGCTTTGCAGTCGATGGCCTGTGAATCGGCTGAGACCGCCGGTGCCAACCCTTACCTGCGCATCCGCCTGTCGGCGCCAACAGGAAAAGCGGCCGCAAGGCTCAGTGAGTCCATCGGGGGTGCCGTTGACCGTCTGCCGCTGGAAAGCCTGCCGGGTGCACCGGATAAATCCGCCATTCCAACTCAGGTCACTACATTACACCGGCTGTTGGGCAGTCGCCCGGGTTCACGGAGTTTTCGTCACAACGAGGACAATCCGTTGCCATTGGATATCCTGGTGATTGATGAAGCGTCCATGGTGGATGTGGACCTGATGGCGTCGGTCTTTGCCGCCCTGCCCGACAAGGCCAGGCTGATTATGCTGGGGGACAAGGATCAACTGGCGTCGGTGGACGCTGGTGCGGTGTTGGGGGAACTCTGCCAGCGCGCCGAAGGCGCACACTACCTGCCGCAAACGGCGCAATGGCTGCAAGCGGTGACCGGATGTCAATTGCCATCAGAGCTGCTGGACTCCGAAGGCCTGGCCCTGGACCAGGCGGTTGCCATGCTGCGAAAGAGCTATCGGTTTGACGAGCATAGCGGTATCGGCGTGCTGGCGTCGGCCACCAATGCGGGCCAGCTCAGCAGGGAATTGATCGGCCAATGCCGCAACCAGGGCTTTGAGGATGTGGCCTGGCTGACTGGTGAGAACGACATGGGGTGGTTGGCAAATCACGCCCTGACCGGCAGCCCGGAACGCTTCCACAACCAGGGCATGCAGCGCGTGGTTGGCACTGCGCCGGTTGATCCTCCGGTTGGCTACGGCCACTATCTAAAGCTGATTCGTGACCGCAAACCTGTCATCGACGTCGAGGCGGATGGGCGTGAATCATGGGACGCCTGGGCAACCGAAGTGCTCACGGCGTTCAATCGCTTCAAGGTGCTTTGCGCGTTGCGTCAGGGACCGTTCGGAGTGGAAGGGCTGAACCATGACATTGCCGGGCGTTTACATAGTGCCGGGTTGATCGAGCGCACCGACGGTTGGTACGCCGGTCGTCCGGTACTGATCACCGGAAACGACTATAATCTGGGCCTGATGAATGGCGATATCGGTATTACCCTGAGCGTGCCCTGGGATCGTAACGACGCGGGTGAGCCGGTTGAGACCCTGAGGGTCGCCTTTCCGTCCAGTGACGGTAGCGGAGGTGTCCGATGGATATCGCCCAGCCGCTTGCAATCGATGGAAACGGTCTACGCCATGACCGTGCACAAGTCCCAGGGCTCGGAATTCACCCACGCCTGCTTGGTGATTCCGGACCGCCTGACCCCGGTGTTGACCCGGGAGCTGGTGTACACCGGTATCACCCGTGCACGCCACTGGCTCAGCCTGGCGGTATGTCAGGAAGGTGTACTCAAAGAGGCAGTGGGGCGTAGCGTGATCAGGGCGTCGGGGCTGGCTGGGTTGTTGGCTTGAAGCGCCTATTGTTAACCCTTAGAGGGAGAAAACACATGAGAGGAGTCGTGTCGGTACCCGGGCATGAGGCAATTCTGTTTGCTCTGCTTTTCCTGGCCGGTTGCGTCGGGTCACCTGCTACCAGCCGTTCAGCCGATGACATCGTGGCGATGCCGTTGACCAACACCTATTGGCAGCTGTTGAGCATCGGGGGTGAACCGGTGTCAGAAACCAACGCCGACCAGAAACCCCACATTCTGTTTCTGGACGACGGCCGGGTAAGTGGCTTCAGTGGCTGCAATCAATACATGGGTAACTATCAGGTCACGGGTGAGAACCTGCTGTTTGATTCCATGAGCAGCACTCGCAGGGCCTGCCCGGATAATCAGACGGAACAGTTGCTGTTCGCGGCCCTGGCGAAGACCGTTGGTGTCAATCTCGAAGGCATCGAGCTTCGGTTGTTGGGTGAAGCCGGCGAAGAGTTGGCAGTGTTCGAAGCCTCACGGATGAAATAAGGCGCCGGTCGTCAGGCGTCAGACAGACAGTCGGTCATGAAGCCCCTGAACTCGATCACCAGCCGCGCCAGGCTGTTTTCCAGGCGATGTCCGTCCGGAAGTACCAGCAACGGCAACTTCTGCTCCCGCGCCAGCTCAATCACCGGCATTGGCAGTACCACATCGTCGTCCCAGCCGTGAATGATCTGGGTGTGCCGAGCCTGAATCCGGGGGCTGGATTGCGGATAGGCCGACATCGCCAAAGCCGGCGCCAGAAGGAAGCACCCCAGTACCGGTGTTTCTGCACAGGTGCGGGCACACACCCAGCCTCCCATGCTGGATCCGGCCAGGATGGTTCTTTCCGGGTCGGCACCCGCCTCGGAGATGGCTGCTCTCATCTGTGTGAGGCGTTCGGCGGGATCTTTCGTGCTGCGATGATCCACGGCAATCGCGGTGACACCGGAAAAGGTTTCCGCTTCGGCTTTCAGCGCCTGTACTTTGGTGCCTCCAGGGCCACTTTCCAGGCCGTGGGACAGGAAAACATGAAATTCGGGCGTGGCCATGGTTATCTCCGGTAAGAGGTCAGTGTCGGGTGGCGGCCAGGATATCCAGCGCGTGCCGCCGTTTCTCGGGGTCGTACAGATCCACGGTAAACATCAGTTCGTCCACGTCCACAGTCTGCAATAGTCGCTCCAGCTGCTCCCGGAGAGTGTCCTCACTGCCCAGCAACTGCAGCGACAGGAAGTCCTTCACGCCTGCCTGCTCACCGCTGTTCCATAAACCTTCCATGGACTTGACCGGGGGCCGCATCCACAGTGGTTGGCCCCGGAACAGGGAAAGAATGCGCTGGTAACTGGTGGTGGCCAGGAACTGGGCCTCCTCGTCAGTGTCCGCAGGCACGGCCGGAACGGCCAGAATCACATAGGGTTTGTCCAGTTGGTCCGAAGGCTGGAAGTTGTCCCGGTAAGTCTGGATCGCCTCACGGTAAAGCCGGGGCGCGAAGTGGCCGGCAAAGGCGTAGGGTAGCCCCCGCATCGCGGCAAGCTGCGCGCTGTAAAGGCTGGAGCCCAGCAGCCAGATGGGCACATTGGTGCCGGCGCCGGGAATGGCCTTGACCGGCTGCCCCGGCTGGAGTGGCCCCAGCAAAGACTGCAGACGCGCGACATCCTCAGGGAACTGTTCTGCCCCGAGGCCGTCCCGGCGCAGCGCCCGGCTGGTTATGGGGTCGGTGCCCGGAGCTCGGCCCAGGCCAAGGTCAATTCGGCCGGGATAGAGGCTTTCCAGGGTGCCGAACTGCTCGGCGATCACCAGCGGCGGATGGTTGGGCAGCATGATACCCCCGGACCCTACCCGGAGAGTGCTGGTAGCACCGGCAATGTGCCCGACCAGTACGGCCGTTGCGGAGCTGCTTATGCCTTCCATGTTGTGATGCTCGGCCAGCCAGAAGCGGTTAAAGCCCAGGTTTTCCGCATGGCGGGCGTAGGCGACGCTGTTGGCCAGGGTCTGCCCCACGGAATCGCCTTCGCGAACGGAGGCCAGCTCAAGAAGGGAATAGGCAGGGAATTGGGCGCTGGAATTCTGCGACATTGAATGCTCCGGGTTTGAACTATCCGGCAGCATAACAAAAACCGGCCCGCTATGAAGCGGGCCAGGGGATGGTTGCCGTTACGGTGCCGGTGGCGTGTAGGACTGGGTCGAGTAGTCATCCATCGCGGGTTTGCTGATGGTGCCCTGCTCGCTGACGTAGTCCACGAAGGACTGGGCGTAGTCGAGGAAGGTGTCCTCCGAGCGGCCGTCGTCGGTGACGGTGCCGAAGGTCACATAACCGTCCCGTCCGCCACCGGTGAAACTGTTGGTGACCACGTTCAGGGTTTCACCATCGGTGAGGGCGCGCCATTGGGTCTCGTCGCGGCCTTTCACTTCGATGTTGTACAGTTGGTCACCCTCGGCGCGGCTCATGTCCACGTTCCAGCGTAAGCCGGCGGCGTAAGGGTAGGCACCGGTGGAGCCATCGGGCGCATGGGCAAAGGCGACAGCTTCGTTCAGCACCTGGCGGATTTCGGCGCCTGTCATGGTCAGATCGACCAGGGTATTGGCAAACGGCAACAGGGTATAGCCGTCGCCGATGGTGATGTCGCCGGCCTCAATGTCCGTGCGTACGCCGCCAGCGTTCTGGATCGACACATCGGCATTCTTGCTCTGGAACAGGAAGGCCTGGGCTACCACATTGGGGATGTCACCCCCACGCGCTCCTGTCGTGCCTGCACAGCTGGGCAGACTGCTGGTGCCCTGGCCGGGAATGCGCTCCAGGCAGAGGTCTTCGGTTGCGGTACCCACCACCTCATTGCGGAAAGTGTCCAGTTGCTGGGTGTAATTGGCCAGGGCGTTTGCCACGGTAGCGTCTTCGGTGACGATGCTCAACTGCGGAGCAGATTCGACGGCGTCCATGATCGCCTGTAATTCCGCACCTTCGGGTGTGTATTCGTTACCACCGCCGTCTTCACGGACAATGTCGTCGCCCAATAGCAGGTGAGGCACACCGACACAGGATTCCACCACGCCGTCTGCGTTCCATTGAACATTGAGTTCACCCACCACCTGGGAATACTGCCAGGCCTGCGCGACACAAACCTTGTCACCGTCGGCGTTGGTCAACTCGGTGGGATAGGCTCCGGAGGACGTCAGGCCGAAGTCGTCGAAGTCACCCAGCAGGGAGTGGGAATCGCCGCCAATGATCACGTCCACACCGGACAGGGCTCCGGCCAGTACCAGATCATTTTCGTACTGGTAGTGAGTTAGCAGGATGATCTTGTTGACGCCATCGGCCTCCAATTCGTTAATGGCTTCCTGGGCGCTCTCGGTTTCGTCCAGAAATTGTGTGGTGTCCAGCGGGCTGGAGCTGTTCTGGGTCTTGTTGGCGATGTCGATGCCGACAATACCTACTTTCTGGCCGGCGACTTCCTTCACCACATAGGGTTTGATGTAATCGTCAACAGCGGTCGGGGCCAGGGGAGTGCCAACCTGGGGCACTACGTTGGCTGCCAGAACCGGCGTCTGGCAACTGCCGCTGGCGAGGAAATTCAGGAACTTCTTCAGGCCTTCATCGCCACGGTCGAACTCGTGGTTGCCCAGCGCAAAGGCGTCGAAACACACCAGGTTCATCAGCTCGGCATCGGCTTCACCCTCGTAGGAGGTGAAGTACAAGGTGCCGGTGATGGCATCGCCGGCATGCAGTTTCAGCACATTATCCAGGGCCATCTCACGCTCGGCGATCTTGGCTGCAACTCGGGGGAAGCCCCCGGCGGAGAACTCGGTTTCCTGCCCAGCGATGGTCAGGGACTGCGAGCCGCTTTCAAGGTGTGAGTGGTGATCGTTGATGTGTAGAACGTTCAGGCTCAGCGGGCTGGCTGTGTTGTCGTTGCTGCCGTTGTCGTCATCGTCGCTGTTACAGCCGACCAGTGCGATTAAGGGGAGTAATACCCAGGCTGACTTGCGGATCATTTCCTTGCTCCTGCTTTTTGATTTATTCCCCGCATGTTCCATGTCCTGGATGTCAGTGATGTGATGCTTTTGTTGCCGAAATAAGAAACGCCCGCACGAAGGCGGGCGTTTGTGAGTATCAATGACTGTCAGCGCTGGTGTTTCGACTCCAGAATCGCCAGCAGATCGCGGTAGTTAACGCGACCGTCGCCATTGACGTCGTAATGCTCAACGGAGGCCCGGCCAAACAGCCTTGCCAGGATGAATCGTGCGACGTCCCGGCCGTCAACGCGACCATCCCCGTTCAGGTCCGCCCGGTCTGCCATCGACGCGGTTTCCATCTCAAGGGCGATGATCACCGGATCATGGTCAGAGGCGCGGTAGCTGTCCGGCGCGTAGAAGCTGGCCTGCTGTTCAGGCGATTTGAAGTCGGTGTTGTAGTCCAACGCGCGGGGCTCGTCGGCGTTAATGTGCCACACCGTGGTGTCGGTCACTTTCGGTGCCAGTGAGTTGTTCGCAAGGCCGTGGTCTAGGTAGCCGGCCTGGCCGAAGAACACGTAGGAGTAGGCGCTTTCCCCGTCCGCTTGTGCGGCCAGATCGGTATAGCCGTTGTTGATCAGTGCGCGGATCGGGTCTTCCTTGGCGTAGGCATTCAGGTCACCGATGATCAGTACGTCTTCCTCGGCGGTACCGGTGGGGTCCGAGGCCAGCCAGCTCGCCAGCGCGTTTGACGCCTGGGTGCGAACCGGGTTCCAGCAGCCCTGGCCGTCACCCTGTTCGGCATTGGTCCCCTCAGCGCTGCCGCAGCCCTTGGACTTGAAGTGGTTAACGGCAATGGTCAACGCATCATCGCTGTCGATGGCACGGAAGGTCTGGGCCAGAGGCTGGCGGTTCAGGTCGTCGAACGGTGCGGTGGCCAGTGTTGCCGCGTCGCCAACGGTTTCCACCCGGTCGGCGTTGTAGAGAAAGCCCACTGCGATGGCGTCGCCACCGAGTTGTGGCAGGCCGGGGTCGACGTAGGACCAATTACCACCGAGGCTGTCCGCCAGTTGTGCAATCGCACTGCTGTCGCCATAACCGTCGTTTTCAATTTCCATCACGCCCACGATGTCTGCGTTCAGTGCCGTAATGGCACTGACGAGTTTGGCGGTCTGGCGGCTCAGCTCTTCAGCATCGTCGGCGCCGCGAGCGGTGGGGAAGCCACCGCCCATGCCATCACCGTTGAAATAGTTCAGTACGTTGAAGGAGGCAACGATCAGGTTGCCGCTGTCTTCCAGTTCGGGGCTGGGGTTGCGCGGGTTGCTCTGAGTGAAGCTGGGGGCCGACAGCGGCTGCAGGCGCCATTCGGAGAACCGATAGTCAAGTATACCGACGAGGTCGTTCACAGTGTCACCGGCGCGAACGGTGGCGGTTGCGCTCAGTTCCGGGGATGGGTAGGGGACCACCGCCGGGTTCTGGCGATTGCTGCCGTCGTCCAGGATCAGGCGATCCAGGGTGTTGAGTTCTTCCACAATGGCGGCGTCTTCCCCGGGCTCGGCGATGCTGGTCGGAATGAAGTGCCGGCCACTGCCGAGTGTCAGGCTGCCATAGCGGGCCAGGTCGTAGTTGTCATTGACGGTCAACGGCTCGTCAAACTGGACACGCATGGACTCGAAGGCTTCCGGGGCACCAGCGGAGGCCCAGGGCAGTGTGATGCTGACGGGTGCCGGAAGTGTTGCGGTGCCACAGTCGGCCAGGTTCGTCACATTGGTGAGTTCGGTCAGGTTGCCGAACTCGGTCACTTCGCCAGCGATCCTCAGGCGCTGGCCGACCGTGACGCTCTCGCCCGGCGCATAGACAAACAGACCTTCCGAGGTGTTTGGGTTGCTGTCGCGCTGGTCGGCCTCAGCTTCAATATAGAAACCGCCAAGGCCATCGTCGCCGTTAAATGCGGCGGTCACGACGGCTTCCACAACCAGATTTTCACCAGCAAGCGGGCTGACATCACCGGCGCCCTGAATGTCCGAGATCAGGCTCGCGGGATTACCGCACGCCATATCGGGAAGGCCGGGATCTGTCGGTTCTTCGCCACCGTCGCCCGCACCGTTGCCGAGGTCATCGAAGCTGTCCACTGCAAAACTGTCAAAGACGACAGCGGGATCGTACGCATCGTCGGGGTTGTTGTCTGCGTTGGTGCCGTCACGACGTCGCAGGGTCTGGTTCTGGGTGCGCACCGTGTCGCCCCAGTAGCTGCCGGGATCGACACCGACCTGTCCGATGCTGTCGGCAACCACGCCACCGTTCAGCAACAGCACCGCGTCGTCGCCATTGAAAAGCCCGGCACCGGTGGTCTGGTCGGCGACCGCGAGGATGGCGGGGTCGGACTGGCTGTGGGCGAAAACGAAAGTGCCATCGGGGGCAACCGTGCCGTCGAGGTTGATGGTCAGGCCAGTTGCGTTGCTGCCGTTGTAGAAAACCTGCAGTTCCCAGGCGGTGAGATCAACGGCGCTGGTGCCGGTGTTGAGCAGTTCAATGGCTTTGTTGTTGCTGGAACCTTCCACGTATTCACTGATCACCAGCTCCGCAAAGGCGGGGGCGGTGAGGGTACTGGCAATGGCTGCAGCCAGTACGGATTGTTTTATCGTCATGGTTCTTTCCCTGAGTGGTCATTGAAGTTGTCGGGGGCGATCGGCGCCGCCTGTTCCAGTCTGGGAACGGACTGTGACGAGGGGATGTTGGTTTTATGAATCAGTTATTAATGATATCGATATCCATTTGCATTTGAGGCACAATGATCCGCTTTCGGAAAAGCCTCATCGCAGCATCAAGGAACACGTGTGACGACATCCACGCTTGCCAAACGCCAGCTACCAACAGGCATCTGGATACTCGGATTTGTCAGTCTTCTGATGGATATTTCTTCGGAGATCATTCACAGCCTGTTGCCGATCTATTTGGTTTCCGTCCTCGGCGCGAGCGCGCTAATGGTCGGGCTGATTGAGGGCGCGGCGGAAGCGACCGCGCCGATCGTCAAGGTGTTTTCGGGCGCACTGAGTGACTATCTGGGTAAGCGCAAGGGGCTGGCGGTTTTGGGGTATGGTCTGGGCGCACTGACCAAACCGGTGTTTGCCCTCGCACCGGGGTTGGGGTGGATTCTGGCGGCCCGGCTTACCGATCGTGTCGGAAAAGGCATCAGAGGTGCGCCGCGCGACGCCTTGGTGGCGGATCTCGCACCCCCTGAAATGCGAGGCGCTGCCTACGGTCTGCGTCAGTCCCTGGATACCGTGGGGGCGTTTATCGGTCCCCTGCTGGCGATCGGCTTGATGCTGCTTTGGCAAAACGACTATCAGGCGGTGTTCTGGGTGGCGGTGGTGCCCGCAGCTCTGGCCGTGTTGCTATTGATCGTTGGAATTCGCGAGCCGGAACAGCCGCTTACTGAGCGGCGGGCCAATCCCATAAGCCGTGAGAGTCTGAAGCAACTGAGCCGAGCCTATTGGGCAGTGGTGGCCACCGGCGCCTTGTTCACCCTGGCCCGATTCAGCGAAGCCTTCCTACTGTTGCGAGCGGAAGACGGAGGGCTGGGTGTTGCCTGGCTGCCGGTCGTTCTGGTCGTTATGAACATTGCCTATTCCCTATCGGCCTACCCGTTCGGCAAGTTGTCTGATCGTATGGACCATCGCCAGCTACTGGTTACGGGCCTGGTGGTCTTGCTCATCGCGGACCTGGTCCTGGCGCTGGGCAACCACTGGCTGTGGACGCTCGTTGGTTCCGTTATCTGGGGGCTGCACATGGGAATGACTCAGGGACTGCTGGCTACCATGGTTGCCCATACCGCACCCAAAGCCCTGCGTGGTACCGCGTTTGGCTTTTTCAATCTGGTTGGCGGTGTTGCTCTGTTTCTGGCCAGTGCGGTTGCGGGAATGTTATGGACCTGGGCCGGCCCTGCGCTGACGTTTTATGCCGGTGCCGCATTTTGCCTGCTGACCATTGCCTTGATGATGTGCCAGAAGAAGATCTCCGTGGAACCGACCTAAGCCCACCAGGCCGGTAGCAGGTTGCGGATCTGCGGTTGTAGGAAGCGGTCATCGATCAGCCAGATCACGCCGGTGTCCTCCGGCGTTCGGATAACCCGGCCGGCGGCCTGGGCGACTTTCTGCAGGCCGGGAATCAGGTAGGTATAGGCGTGGCCGGCACCGAAGCGTTGCTCGAGCCGCTGGCGCAGAATTTCATGCCAATTGTCGAAGGGCGGCAGGCCGAGCGTTGCCACGAAAGCGCCGATGAGGCGATCGCCGGGCAGGTCGATGCCTTCACTGAACACACCTCCGAGTACGGCCAGGGCGACGCCGGTATTGTTCTCATGGAAGGCCTTGAGGAACGCCGTGCGCTCCTCGGTGGACATGCCGGGGCGCTGGGCTCGAAGCGGCAGGTCGGGCGCCTGTTGCAGAAGAGTCTCTTGTACCCGGTTGAGATAGGAAAAGCTGCTGAAAAACGCCAGGTAGTTGCCGGGCCGCTGCTGGTATTGCCGGTGGATCAGTTCCGCGATGGGCGTCAGCGAGCGTTCCCGGTCCGGCCGCCGGGTGCTGATGTCCGGGGTGAAATTCACCTCAAGCTGGTCGCGGGTAAAGGGGCCTGGCAGGGAGCGGAAGCAGGTGTCCTCCGGCATGCCCAGCAGGTCCCGGTAATAGACACCAGGCGACAGGGTCGCGGAAAACATCAGCGTACTGTCGGCGGCTTCGAAGCGCGGGGCCAGGAAGTCCGCCGGGATCAGGTTCTGGATGGTGAGTCTGGCCTTTCCTCTCGCCGGCCTGATCAGCTCGCACAGGGAATGATCGCCAAACACCTCCGCCAGCTTGGTAAAGGCCAGGCTTTCGAACATCAGTTCCTGCAGGATAAGGTCCGGCGGATGGTCCGCCAGGTAGTCGGTAATGGCGGAGACCAGTCGATTCAGAGCGCCGGTCAGTGAACCTGGAAGATTGTCCAGTATCACCGGCTCACGGCTGATGTCGGGGCAATGGTCGCGGATCACCGATTGCCACGCCCGGGACACGCCATCGAGTTTTGATTTCAAAGCCTTGGGCGACTGTTTCCGAACCCGCAGCAGATGTGCCTGGCTCAGCTCCACGGAGTACATGCCGCGGGCGCGGTCCACCAGGTTGTGAGCCTCGTCGACCAGCAGGCTGGCTTTCCAGTCGTTCTGCCGAACCAGGGCATGGAGCAGGGCGGACTGGTCGAACATCCGGTTTACATCGGCCACCACCACATCGCACCAGCGGGCCATTTCCTGCGCCAGAAAATAGGGGCAGATACCGTGCTGGCGGGCAATGTCCGCCAGTACCACCTGGGTCAGGGCGCCGCTGTGATTGGCGGCGTCCTTACGGGCCGCCGGCAACCGGTCGAAGAAGCCCTTCGCCAGCGGGCAGGCGTCCCCATGGCACGCCTTGTCCGGGTGCTCGCAGGCATGATCCTTGGCCACCAGTTCCAGGGTTCGCAGGGGCAACGGGCCGGGTTGCTTTTCCCGCAACAGGTGAACGGCATCGACGGCCAGTTGCCGGGCGGTATTGCGGCTGGTCAGGTAGAACAGGCGGTCCTGTCTGGCCGTGGGCATCGCCATCAGGGCCGGGAAAAGGGTGCCAAGCGTCTTGCCTAGGCCGGTGGGTGCTTCCAGCAACAATGTCTGTTGACGGACGCTGTTCCTGTAGACGGTTTCCGCCAGGGCGCGCTGCTGAGGTCGGAAGTCCGGGAAGGGAAAGGTCAAGTTTTTCAGCGCCAGATCCCGCTCATGCCGGTGATTGGCTTCCTGTTCAGCCCAGTCGCTGTAGTGTTCACAGAGCTGTTCCAGCTCCTGCCACAGTTCCTCTGCGAGGGCGGTTTCGGTGATGGGGGTTTCCTTGTCCTTGCCGACATCGTAGTAGATCAGGGCGAGATCGATCTGGCTCAACTTTTCCTGTCGGCACAGTAGTGCTCCATAGGCCCGCAATTGTGCACGGTGTAGATTGCGCTGGGCTTCCCGTACCCGGGACAGGTCACCGCGGTGGGTCTTGATTTCCTCCAGGCGGCCGGCGATCGGGTCATAACCGTCGGCCCGCCCGCTGACCATCAGTTTGCCGCATTGGCCGGCCAGCGCCACTTCGCTTTGATACCTCGGCCCGCGACGGGCCTGCACCGCACCGTGGCCGGCAATGCCTTCTTCCGACGTGGGCGCCGGGGTGTAGCGCAGGTCCAGATCGCCCTTGCGGGCGGCGAATTCACACAGCGTTCGTACCGCGACGTTGAGGTCGGTCATCGGTCGGTCCAGCGCACATAGCAGACGGAGACGGGAATGCCGTGGCCAACGCAGAACTCAAGCCATCGGGTCTGATGATCCTGCAGGCGGTCGCCAGGGCCTTTGACCTCGATCATTTCATAGCGCCGGTTTGGATCGTTGTGGTCGGGCCGAAAGCGGATCAGGTCAGGAAAGCCGCTGCGGTGTTCGCGCAGGTTGCCCAGCAGGCGCCGGAACATCCGCTCCAGGTGTTGGGCCGGGATGCACGTCAGCGCCATTTCAAGCAATTCCTCCGAGAGTATTGGCCAGATCACAAACGGCGACGCGATGCCCTGTTTTTCCTGCCAGGTATCGCGGATTCGGGTTTTGTAATTGTCAGAGGCCAGCGTGCCGAGGCAGTCGTCAAACAGTGCCTGACGACGTTCTACAAAATCCTCCCGGTACAGGTCCACCGGCCCGGTGTGAAAGGGATGGAAGAATGCGCCGGGCAATGGTTCGAACAGGGCGGGCCAGCAGAGCAGGCCAAACAGGCCATTGATGAGGGTGTTTTCCACATAGGCAACGGGGGTGTCGGGTTCGCTCAGGTGTTGCATGGCCGCCCACTCCACCGAGTGGCCGTCCGGATTGTCCAGTTCCAGGGTGAACGCCGTCAGTTGCGGGCGTTCGCTTTGCTGGGGTAGCGCCTCTCCCAGTTTCTTCGCCAACCGCGTCAGGATGCGTTCGAGTCCGCGTTCCTCGGCGCCAAACCTGGGTTCGTCGGTGGCGGCCTGGGCAATCTTCCAGGCCTCGTGGTGTTGCTTCAGCCGTTCCAGAAGGCGTAGCTGGCGCAGCCGTGATTCGCGGTGCCCACTGAGGCGATAGGCCTTCAACGCCAGCTCGGTGTTACCGCCGCGCTCAGCCAGCTTGCCCAGTTCGAACAGCAAGCGGCCGCGCCGGCTTTCCAACCAGGCATTCTCATTGGCCGTGGGGATGTCCTGCCATACCGTTTCTGGCGCCTCGCCCTGATCCAGGCGTTCCCGGCAGTGGTGCACCACCAGATAACGATCCACGTCGTCACGTTCGTCAAAAGCCCGGGACTCGGCAGAAAGCGGTACCTGTTCATACTGCTGGTGGCCCAGCTCCACCAGTACGAAATCGGACCAGCTCTGGCGCAGGTTGCCGAAAAACATCAGCCGCAGTCGGTCAAACAGGGCCATGTGGTTCAGGCGGATTACCTGTGTGGAGACGTCTGGTAGCCAGAGGTCCACAGGAGCGATGTCGGGATGCAGTGGAATCAGGGTGTCTTTCAGAAGACCCTTGGCGGCCGTCGCTGGCAGGCCGGCCGCGGAGATCTGGTTAGCGAGGGCAGTGCGAAGCTCGCCGAGCGTGAACAGGCGAAACAGCTCGGCAAGGGGAGCGCTCGGATTGTCTTCAATCCAGCCCTTGGTGGCGAGCGCGCTCACGGCGTCATTCACCGGTACACCGATCTCCGGGTAGTTGAACTTCTCCACCCGGAACAGGTCGCCGGTGCGCATGACCATACGAGCCAGCAGTGCCCTTGCCGGCTGATCCAGGCTCAGCAGGCCATCTACCTTTCCGATTTCATCGGCGGTCAGCAGATCGCTGTGAAAACGCCGGACCCAGCGCACCACTGTCTCGAAGTTCTCGAGATAGTACAGCGGATTGTCCAGGTCCGCGGTGCCGGGAATGTGAGTCTGCTGGTCTGATGCGAGGGGCATGGCTGGGCGTCAGATATCCACGACAATCGGTGGGTTCAGCGGCTTGAACTGGCCGGTGCAGGTGCTGGCGTTGACATGCAGGCAGTCATTCAGCATTTGCTGGCCATAGCTTTCGTGGATATGCCCGAAGATGTGGAGTTTGAGCGTGAGCCGTTCCAGCTCCCTGGCCAGATCGTTACAGCCTACCGCCAGAGACTCGTTCACCTTATCGAGGATGCCTGCTGGCGGACCATGGGTGATAAGAACGTCAGTGTCTGACGGTATCTGTGCCCAGCGCTCGGCAATGGGCGCTCCACGCTCGAGGTTGAATGCCCAGTCGAAAAAGATCGGTGTCCAGGGGCTGCCCCAGAATTTCAGTCCTTCGATGTCGATACTTCTGTCCCGAAGGTAAACGGCGTTCCTGATCAGTGCTTCGGCGTCCGCAGGCTCATCCTGCAAGCACCAGTCGTGGTTGCCGGCAATCAGGATCTTGTGGCGGTGGGGCTGTTCGGAAAACCAGTTGTCCAGGTCCTCGAGTTCCTCAAGGGTGCCCACTCCCAGGCAGTCGCCGGCGTGGATCAGCACGTCGCCATCGGGCACCACCACCTGGCGGTGCATGCTGTGGGTATCGGATATGCAGACCAGTCTCATGATGGCTCGCCGGGTTCGTCGGGACTATAAAAAACACCATGGCGTCCGGCACCAGCGGAAAACCGGCCGGCGCCCTCGATGGCTTCCTCGAACACCACAGGATAGCCGCCAGCGCCTTCCGCCGCCAAGGCTTCGGACAGTTCCAGGTCCCACTGGTGAATGGCGGAGTGTCGGTCGGCGCGCAGGCACTTCTGCGGGAACGCTGCAATGTCGGCGGCAAGAGCTTCTGCTGCGGATCGCGCCTGTCCATCAGGCACCACCCGATTTGCAAGCCCCATCGCCTTGGCTTCTTCCGCATTAACCGGTCGACCGGTCAGAATCATATCCATGGCGTTGCCGTGGCCAACAATGCGTGGCAGGCGCACGGTGCCTCCATCGATCAGCGGTACCCCCCAGCGGCGGCAGAACACGCCGAAGGTGGCGGATTCCTCTATGACTCGCAGGTCACACATCAGTGCCAGCTCCAGCCCCCCGGCCACGGCGTAGCCGGATACGGCAGCGATCACCGGCTTCGACAATGACATGCGGGAAGGGCCCATTGGGCCGTGGGCTGTTCCGGTTGCCTCGATCTCGTTGCGGCGCTCCGGATCGCCGACGGCTTCCAGATCGGCGCCGGCGCAAAAGTTGCCACCCTCGCCCCAGAGCACAGCCACCTTGAGGGTGTCATCAGCCTCAAAGTCGCTGAACGCCTGGCGCAGGGCGTTGGCAGTTTCGCGGTCGACGGCGTTTCGTTTCTCCGGGCGGGCGAGAACAATGGTCAGCACATGACCGCTGGCTTGAGTGTATACGGGTGGGGGTGTCACATGGCCTCCAACGAATTACTGTTGTCGGGCCGTTTCAGCTAACGCTGGTCTCCGGCGTCAGTCTTCCGAATTCTGCCCGGTTCCGGCCCTTGTCCTTGGCATTGTATAGCGCCGCGTCGGCTTCGATCATCATATCTGCGAAGGTTTTGTGATGGCCGGCTTTTTCAACACCCCCTATGCTGGCGGAGATGTACAGTGGCAACCCGTCTATTTCCTGGCCGTTGGTGGCGATGGTGTCCAGCAGACGGCGGGTGATGATGCGCACGTCGTCATCACCGGTGATGCGAAGCACCATCGCAAACTCTTCTCCCCCGACACGGCCAATGATGTCGTCATCCCTGAGTTCGTTTTTCAGCGTGCGTGCGACCAGGCGGAGGGCGTCATCTCCGGCTGCATGTCCCCAGCGGTCGTTGACTTGTTTGAAGTGATCCAGGTCCAACATCAGTACCGCCAACTGCGTCTGGGACTGTGTCGCCTGGTCAAAGGCCCGGATGCCTTCCCGGAACAGGGAGCGGCGGTTGTATAGCCCGGTCAGGCCGTCGCGCTCCGCCATCACTCTCAGGCGCTGTTCGGAATGGGTAAAGGCCAGCAATGGCAGTGCCAGGGTCGTCGCGGTAGCCAGCAGAATATGGTTGACGAGGATTAACTGCAGCACGAAACCGGTATTGGCCTGGTTCAGGCCAAGCCAGTCCATGCCGATCACCAGTGCCTGGGACATCATCAGTACCCCATGCATGGTAAACAGCACTTTCAGAATCCTGACGGGCAGTGACGGTGTGGTATCCAGTTTCGACAGGGTGTAGACCGCAAAAATGAAAATGGCGGCCGAGAACAGGGCTGTTAGCAGGCGGGCATTCAGCGGATCGCCTTGGAAGGTGAGCAGCAGGATCAGCAGATAACAGGCCGCGGATAAGCGCAGAGCATGGCGGGAGCGGCGGGTTTTACGCGATGCACTGCCGGAGAAGCGCTGCAGGCCCGCCAATACCAGCAACGGGGAAAGGCCGAGAAACAGGTGAGCCAGGAACACGGTGATCCAGGGCGTATCGATAAAGGCGCGTGTGCCTGCGAACAGGGTACCCACCGCGAAGGCCATACACGCCAGTGCCCACAACCGGAAACAATGCTGGCGGGAACGCAGCCGGAAAATGGCCCACAATAACCCACCGATCAATAGATTGATCGCGACAGAAAGCAGCAGCAAAGTCGGCAGGTGAACGGTAAATCCCATAGTCATCCCTGGTGACGGATTTTCGCAGTTTCACAGAGTACGCCCCCAGGGACGTTACGATCAGTAAGCTTTGTGTGTCGTTTCTTAGTGCATAAGCTAACAGGGGGCAGCCGCAGCCGCCAGCGCCGGCAGAGCGTGGCTGGCGGCTGGCCGTTTGGTTATGCGGCTTTCAGTGTCTTCATGTCGATCACGAAACGGTACTTCACATCGCCTTTCTTCATGCGCTCGTAGGCTTCGTTGATGTTTTTGATGTCGAGCATTTCCACGTCACAGGTGATGCCGTGATCGGCGCAGAAATCCAGCACTTCCTGGGTTTCGGGCATACCGCCGATGAGAGAGCCTGCCAGCACGCGGCGCTTGAATACCAGGCCGCCGGCTTCCAGGGGCGGATCGACCGGTTCCAGTAAGCCCACGAGGATGTGGGTGCCGTCGAACGTCAGGCAGTTCAGGTACGGATTCAGGTCATGCTGTACCGGCACGGTATCCAGCATGAAATCGAAGGATTCGGCGGCCGCTTCCATCTGGCTGTCGTCGGTGGAGACGACAACATGGTCGGCGCCCTGTTTCTTCGCCTCGGCCACCTTGCTTTCGGAGCGAGTGAAGATGGTGACCTCCGCGCCCAGGGCCTTGGCGAATTTCACGCCCATATGGCCGAGGCCGCCCATGCCGATAACGCCCACTTTGTCGCCAGGTCGCACGCCGTAGTGGCGTAGTGGGGAGTAGGTGGTAATGCCTGCGCAGAGAATGGGGGCGGCGGAGGCTGGGTCCAGCTTTTCCGGGACTTTCACCACAAAGCGCTCGCTGACCACAACCCGGTCGGAATAACCGCCGTAGGTGATGGAGCCGTCATAACGGTCCTCGCCATTGTAGGTGGCGGTCATGCCTTCCAGGCAATACTGTTCGAGGCCGGATTCGCAGGCGGAACAGCTACGGCAGGAATCCACCATGCAGCCTACGCCGACCGTATCGCCCACCTTATAGTCTGTCACGTCGGAGCCAACAGCAGTGACACGGCCAATGATCTCGTGGCCGGGAATTACCGGAAACTGCGTGACGCCCCAATCGTTCTGGGCGAAGTGGATATCGGTGTGGCAGACCCCGCAGTAGTCAATCTCAATGGAGACATCGTCCGGGCGCGGTTCGCGCCGTTCGAAGCTGATGGGGGCCAGCTTTGAGTCGGCTGATTCAGCTGCGTAGCCTTTTGCAGTCGCCATGGTCCGTGTTCCTTCTTTGTCGGTAAATGTTCAAACCTATACGCAGTAACTCCGGGTGTGAGTCAGTTTTTCAACCGCAAGTTCCTTTTATGAAAGGAATATCATCAAGGGTTAATGACGATGGGTGTGGCGGTAGTCGGTGGGGGACTGGCCCATGACCTTCTTGAACAGTCGCGAAAAATAATAGTTGTCGTCATAGCCCAGAAGGCTACTGATCTGGGTAAAGGAGTGGTCCGTGGTGTCCAGTAACTGGCAGGCCTGTTCCACTTTCAGGTGCAGGAAATGCTGGATCGGGGAGACGCCGGTCAGGGCCCGGTAGCGGGTGGCAAAGTGTGCGGGTGAGAGCCCCGTCAGGTCCGCCAGTTGATTGAGCGTGATGCGCTCATCCAGATGCTCGCGCATGAAGTTATGAATGATGTCCAGGTCTGGCTGCTGCGCCTGGCCGGCCTCGCCGACGCTCAGCGGAACGGCCGCCAGCAACTGGCGTAGCCGGTTGGCCACATGCACCAGGCCGGGGGTGCGGAAACCGGTCTGCCGTACCGAAAGCAGGCCGTTGAAGTCCACCAGCAATCGGGGTTGCCGACCGATGTGCTGAACGCGGATGCCGTCGGTAAATCCCATGTGTTCCCGAAAGTGTTCCGCCAATGGGCCTGCATAGTGCACCCAATGAATTGTCCATGGGTTCTCCGGTGCGGCGGTGTATCGGTGGGCGGCGCCGGCCGGTATCAGCACCAGGTCGCCCGCCCGTATCAGGCAGGGTTCGTCTTCGACATTCAGGTAGGCTTCCCCCTCCGTGCAATGGATCAAAAGATCGTCATTGTGGTGCTCCCGGTGCATGTGGTGGCCTGCGGCGCGGCGATAGTGACCGAAGGCGAGCGGGTACAGGTCGCGGGTCAGCGGATGTCGTGACAGGCCGCGTATGACCGGGTCAGGGATGACATAACGAATGCTGTCCGGTGGTACGGGCCACTGTGATGTTTTGGTCATCGTAGGCGCCTGTTTCATGATGGATTCGAAAGATAGTCCATCATGGTCGAAACTTAGTCAATCATTAAGCGGCAGAAGGCTGTGCTAGGATCGATGACAACCATAGGGCACAGGCCCAAAGACCTACAACAATGACAGGGAATATTGCTATGAAAAACGTACCCCTTTATATCGGTGGTGAGTTCGTCCAAAGCCAGACTGAGCAGTGGATTGACGTTACTGACCCAGCTACCAATGAAGTGATTGCCCGTGCACCCTGCACCACCGACGCCGAGATGCGTCGCGCTATCGACAACGCAGGCGAAGTGTTCAAGACCTGGAAAGAGGTCCCGGTCTCCGAGCGCGCCCGGGTGATGATGCGTTACCAGGCCCTGCTGAAAGAACACCATGATGAAATCGCCGAGATCCTGTCCAGCGAAACCGGCAAAACCTTCGAGGATGCCAAAGGCGACGTATGGCGTGGTATCGAGGTTGTGGAACACGCAGCCAACATCCCCTCACTGATGATGGGTGAAACCGTTGAGAACGTGGCCCGCGAGATCGACACCTATTCCTACACCCAGCCGCTGGGTGTCTGTGCCGGTATCACGCCGTTCAACTTCCCGGCCATGATCCCGCTGTGGATGTTCCCGATGGCCATTGCCTCCGGTAACACCTTCATTCTCAAGCCGTCCGAGCAGGACCCGCTGACCCCGATGCGTCTGGCGGAGCTGTTTGAAGAAGCAGGCGCCCCCAAGGGTGTGTTGCAGGTTGTCCACGGCGGTAAAGAACAGGTAGACGTGCTGCTGACCGATCCGGCCATCAAGGCTGTGTCCTTCGTTGGCTCCGTACCGGTGGGCCGTTACATCTACGAAACCGGCACCCGTAACATGAAGCGTGTACAGAGTTTCGCCGGTGCCAAGAACCACATGGTGATCCTGCCGGACGCGGACAAGAATCAGGTGGTCAAAGCTCTGGTAGGCGCATCGGTTGGTGCTGCCGGCCAGCGTTGCATGGCGATTTCCGTGGCCGTGTTCGTGGGCGAGGCCCAGGAGTGGATTCCGGAAGTGAAGGAAGCCCTGGCTGCGGTCAGACCCGGTGCCTGGAACGACAAGGGAGCCAATTATGGGCCGATTATCAGCAAGCAGGCGAAGCAGCGCGTGGAATCGCTGATTACCCGCGGTGAGGAAGAAGGCGCCAAGCTGCTGCTGGATGGCCGCAACTGCACCGTTGATGGTCTGCCTGACGGCAACTGGGTAGGGCCGACGCTGTTCGCCGGGGTCAAGCCGGAGATGGATGTCTACAAGGAAGAGATCTTTGGCCCGGTTCTGGCCTGCATGGAAGTGGACACCCTGGAAGATGCCATCAACCTGGTCAACGACAGTCCTTACGGTAACGGTACTTCCATCTTCACTAGCTCCGGTGGTGCAGCACGTCGCTATCAGCATGAGATCGAAGTGGGTCAGGTGGGTATCAACGTGCCCATTCCGGTGCCCCTGCCGTTCTTCTCCTTCACTGGCTGGAAAGGCTCCTTCTACGGTGACCAGCACGCCTACGGCAAGCAGGCGGTGAAGTTCTACACCGAGACCAAGACCATTACCTGTCGCTGGTTCAGCAGCGATGCGGTGGCTGAAACCAACTTCTCCATCCGCATGCGGTAAGGGGAGCCCATGAACTTTGATCTAACTGAAGATCAGCTGGCCTTCCGCGAGGCCGCCAGGGCCTTCGCGGAGAAGGCCATGGCGCCTCACGCTGCCAAATGGGATGCCGAGCATGTGTTCCCGGTGGAAGTGATTCGCGAGGCCGGTGAGATGGGCTTTTGCGGTATTTACACGCCGGAAGCCCAGGGCGGCATGGGGCTGTCGCGGCTGGATACCAGCGTGATCGTGGAAGAGCTGGCTGCTGCCTGTCCTTCCACGGCCGCCTACATCACCATCCACAACATGGCGACCTGGATGGTGGCGCAGTTTGGCAATGCCGATATCCAGAAACAGATCGCCCCGAAAATGGCCAGTGGTGAATGGTTGGGTTCCTACTGCCTGACGGAACCGGGTGCCGGCTCTGACGCCGGTAACCTGCGCACCAAGGCCACACGGGACGGCGACAGTTACGTACTGAACGGCAGCAAGGTGTTTATTTCCGGCGCCGGCGCCACCCAGATGCTGGTGGTGATGGCTCGTACCGGCGAACCCGGCAGTGGCCCAAAAGGGATCAGTGCCTTTGTGGTGCCCGCTGACAGCGACGGTATCCACTACGGCAAGGCCGAGGAAAAAATGGGTTGGAACAGCCAGCCCACTCGCCAGATTACCTTCGAGAACGTGCGCGTGCCAGCCAATAACCGGCTGGGCGAAGAAGGTCAGGGCTTCATGATCGCCATGAAAGGCCTGGACGGCGGGCGCCTGAACATTGCCACCTGCTCCATGGGTGGTGCCCAGGCGGCGCTGCTGCGCGCGCGCAATTACATGCACGAACGCGAGCAGTTCGGCCAGGCCCTGGCGGGCTTCCAGGCGCTGCAGTTCAAGCTGGCGGACATGGCAACCAACCTGGTAGCCGCACGGCAGATGGTTCGCCTGGCAGCCTACCGGCTGGATCAGGGCGATACCGAAGCCACGCTGCATTGCGCCATGGCCAAACGCTTCGCCACCGATGCGTGTTTCGAGGTGTGCAACGAAGCACTTCAGCTCCACGGTGGTTACGGCTATATCCGCGAGTATCCGCTGGAGCGCTACGTACGCGACCTGCGGGTGCATCAGATTCTGGAAGGCACCAACGAAATCATGCGGCTGATCGTAGCCCGCCGGCTACTGGAGCCTGGTGTCGCTGAAGCTATCCAATAAACGCTTCTGCCAACTAACAAAAGGCGAGAATTCACATGAGCGAACTGATTCAGCTGGAAAAGCGCGGCCACACCGCGATCATCACCATTAACAACCCCCCGGCCAATACCTGGACCAAGGCGTCTTTGAAGGCGCTGGAAGAGACGATTGAGGCGCTCAACGCTGATCGCAATATCTTTGCGCTGGTGGTCACTGGCCAGGGCGAGAAGTTTTTCTCTGCCGGTGCCGACCTCAAGGCCTTCGCCGATGGCGACATTGGTAACGCCAGTGTCATGGCGCAGGCGTTTGGCCAGGCTTTCGATGCCCTGGTTCGCTTCCGTGGCGTGTCAATTGCGGCCGTGAACGGCTATGCCATGGGGGGTGGCCTGGAGTGTGCCCTGGCCTGTGACATCCGCATTGCCGAGGAGCATGCCCAGATGGCATTGCCAGAGGCCACCGTTGGCCTGTTGCCCTGTGCCGGTGGCACCCAGAACCTGCCATGGCTGGTCGGCGAAGGCTGGGCCAAGCGCATGATCCTGTGTGGTGAGCGTATCAAGGCCGACAAGGCCCTGAGCATCGGGCTGGTGGAAGAAGTGGTGCCTCAGGGCGCAGCCCTCGACAAGGCGCTGGAGCTGGCGGAGATGGCCGGCAAGCAGAGCCCGTCGTCTGTTGCCCGCTGCAAGACCCTGGTGATGAGCGCCCGTGACGGTCGCAGCCACGACGATGGCTGGAGAATGGAGCGGGAACTGTTTATCGAACTGTTCAGCACCGAAGACCAGCGCGAAGGCGTGAATGCGTTCCTTGAAAAGCGCACGCCGGAATGGAAAAACCGTTAAAAGCATCGATAAATCGGGCCGGATTACTGAGTGAATGGTATGAGCGATCAAGTAGTCATTTTTGAGGAACTGGAAGCCGCTGGCGGTAGCCGCATTGGTGTGGCACGGCTGAACGCTCCGCGCGCCATGAACGCATTGTCGCTGGAGATGATCCACCTGTTGAGGGCAAAGCTGGACCAGTGGGCCGCGGACGACACCATCGGCGCCGTGTGGCTGGAAGGCGAGGGCGACAAGGCCCTGTGCGCCGGCGGGGACATCGTGGCGCTGTATCGCGACATGACAGAGCCGCGCTCTGACAGTCGTGCCGTCAGTGAAGGGGATAGATTCTTCACCGACGAATACGAACTGGACTACCAGATTCACACCTATCCCAAGCCTTTTATTGTCTGGGGCAATGGCGTGGTGATGGGCGGCGGCATCGGCCTGATGTCTGGCGGCTCCCATCGCGTGGTGACGGAGCATTCACGTGTGGCGATGCCGGAAGTGAGTATCGGCCTGTACCCGGATGTCGGCGCTGGCTGGTTCCTCAACAAAATGCCGGGCCGGATCGGTTTGTTCCTGGGGCTGACCGGGGCGCGGATGAACGGCGCTGATGCGCTGTTTACCGGGTTGGCCGATCGGTTTATTCGCCACGACATGCGCGAGGAGGTCAAGCAGGCCTTGCAGCAGTCGGGCTTTGCCGGCCTTGAGGGTGGCGCCCATGCCGCTGTCAGCAAAGTGTTGCGCAGATTCGAGGAGGGCTCCCGCGAGGCAATGCCACAGGCCGTGGTACGCGAGCACTTTGATGTGATCCAGGCCCTTACCGACGGCGATTCGCTGGTAGACGTGGTGGATAACCTGAGCCAGTACGCCGGCGAAGATCCCTGGCTGATCAAGGCGGTCAAGACGGTCGCGGCGGCGTCGCCGGCGTCCCTGACTCTGACCTGGCAACACTATCACGACACCTTGCACGACAGCCTGTCCCAGGTTTTCGACAAGGAGCTTCAAATATCGAAACGCTGCCTGAAGATGGGTGAGTTTGCCGAGGGCGTCCGGGCACTGTTGATCGACAAGGACCTGAAGCCACGCTGGCATTTCCCGACACTGAAGAGCGTGGACCCGGAATGGATCGACCGATTCTTTATCGAGCCCTGAAAAAACCGAACAGACCAACACTGATCAAAAATGGAGAACAACAATATGGCGACTATCACATTTATCGGTCTTGGCAACATGGGTGGCCCCATGGCCACCAACCTCGTTAAGGCGGGACACGACCTGACGGTGTTTGATCTGTCTTCCGAGGCGGTCAAGGCACTCACCAGCGAAGGTGCGAAATCTGCGGCGACGATTCAGGAAGCAGTGGAGGGTGCCGAGGTGGTGATTTCCATGCTGCCTGCGGGCCAGCACGTGGAAGCGGTTTATCTGGGCGACAACGGCCTGCTGAAAAACCTGCCGTCCACCACATTGGTGATCGACTCCTCCACCATCGCACCGGAAACCGCGAAAGGTGTGGCCGAAGCAGCTGTGGCGGCCGGTATCACCTTTATGGATGCGCCGGTCTCCGGCGGTGTTGGTGGCGCCAAGGCGGGCACGCTGACCTTTATCTGTGGTGGTGAGGCGGACGCGTTCGAGCGCGCCAAACCCATTCTTGAAGGTATGGGCAAGAATATCTTCCACGCTGGCCCCCACGGTTCCGGGCAGGTTGCCAAGATCTGCAACAACATGCTGCTGGCCATCCTGATGAGCGGTACCAGCGAAGCATTGGCACTGGGCGTGAAGAACGGCCTGGACCCTGCGGTACTGTCGGAAATCATGAAACAGAGTTCCGGTGGTAACTGGGCGCTGAACGTCTACAACCCCTGGCCGGGTGTCATGGAGGGTGTTCCGGCGTCCCGTGACTACGAAGGCGGTTTCCTGGTGAACCTGATGAACAAGGACCTGGGGCTGGCCTTCGACAATGCGGTCAAGAATCAGGCACCCATCCCCATGGGGTCGTTGGCCCGTAACCTGTTTGCGCTCCATGCCAACGAGGGTAATGGCGGGCTGGATTTCTCCAGCATACAGAAGTTCTATTACCGCGAGCAGGGCTGAACAGGCAGCGCCTTCAGAACCATCTGGGTCGAGCTTTTCGTTCATGCTGATGGGTTTTGAAGGCGCTTATTTTTAGCTTGAAGTTTACCTTTACGTAAACTATAGCCTGTGATACACATTGAGTTAAGAATTTGCCACAACAATAAAAGGACTGGATTATGAGCCTCCCGGATTACCAATCGGTCTATGACAATTTCGACCCCGCCAGCCTCGAAGCCGAGATTCTGGAGGGTAACCTGAACGATGGCCTGAACGTCTGTACGGAAATCTGTGACAAATGGGCAGACGACCCCCAACGGATTGCGCTTTATTACGAAAAAGCTGACGGCGGTTCCGGCAAGCTGACCTTCGCCGAGCTGAAAGAACAATCCGCCCGTTTTGCGAACTACCTGACCTCCCGCGGTATCGGCAAGGGCGACCGGGTTGCCGCCCTGCTGCCTCGCAGCCCTGAGTTGTTGATTGTCATCGCGGGCGCCCTTCGCGCTGGCGCCGTTTACCAGCCGCTGTTCACCGCCTTTGGCCCTGGTGCCATCGAGTATCGTTTCGAGCGCGCCAGCACCAAGCTGGTGGTCACTGACCCCGTCAACTACCCGAAACTTACCGAGGTCAAGGACTGCGCACCTGTGGTGTGCGTGAGCGCGGCCGAAGTCAGTGGCGATATCCCGGACTTTGAAAAGACACTGGCAGAGCAGTCTGGCCAGTTTGAACCGGTACTGATCAAGGGTGGTGATCCGTTCCTGCAGATGTTTACCTCGGGTACGGTTGGTAAGTCCAAGGGTGTTGCGGTTCCTGCCAAGGCGTTGCTGGCGTTTTACGTGTACATGAAATATGCCATCGACCTGCGGGACGACGACGTGTTCTGGAACGTGGCTGATCCGGGCTGGGCCTACGGTCTTTACTACGCCGTGGTGGGCCCGTTGCTGATGGGGCATGCCACCCATTTCAACCCGGGCGCGTTTACCCCGGAAACCACCTACGACATGATCCGCAAGTACAAGATCACCAACCTGGCGGCGGCCCCGACTGCTTATCGGTTGCTGAAAGCCAATGACCACGTTCTTCCGGAAGGAGAGAATCTTGGCCTTCGGGTGGCCAGCAGTGCCGGTGAGCCGCTGAACCCGGAGGTGGTGAGCTGGATTGAGCGGCGTCATTTCTGCCCGGTCAAGGACCACTATGGCCAGACCGAAACCGGCATGACCTGCTGTAACTTCCATGGCCTTGATCATCCGGTGCGCCAGGGCTCCATGGGCTATTCCTCTCCTGGCCACAAAGTCGTTGCCCTCAATGAAAAGAATGAAGTTGTGGGCGAAGGTGAGATCGGCCAGTTGGCAGTGGATGTGAACGCCTCGCCATTGTTCCATTTCGACGGCTACACCTGGGGCGAAAAAGACCCGTTCGTGAATGGCTACTACCTCACCGGCGATATGGTGGTGAATCATGGCGGTGGCTGCTTCTCATTCAGCGGCCGTGACGATGACATTATCACCACTGCTGGTTACCGTGTGGGCCCGGCCGATGTGGAAAGCACCCTGCTGGAGCACAAGGCGGTGGCCGAGTCTGGTGTGGTGGCGAAGCCCGACGAAAAGCGGGGCTCTATTATCAAGGCTTATGTGGTTATCAAGGGTGATCAGGAGCCTGAAAGCGAAGAGGCCCTGAAGGACGAGCTGCAGGAGCTGGTTCGCCATCGCCTTTCCGCTCACGCCTATCCCCGTGAAATTGAATTCGTGGATGAGCTGCCGAAAACCCCCAGTGGCAAGATCCAGCGCTTTGTTCTGCGTAACCAGGCGAAGGAAGAGAAGCAGGGATGATTGTCACCTTCGAGGAGCTGCAGGCCTTCCTCGCCGAGCAGTTTCCCCAGGGTGCCCGCTACGGTACCTTGCAGGAACTGGGCGACGGTTGGGCCGAAATGAAGCTGGAGGTTGCTGAAGAGCATCTGCGCCCCGGCGGCACGGTGTCCGGCCCCGCCATGATGGCGTTGGCGGATGTGGCCCTGTATGCCGCCCTGCTGGGAAAAATCGGCCTGGTGCCGCTGGCGGTGACCAGTAACCTCAACATCAACTTCCTGCGCAAGCCCGTGGCCCACAGCCCGATCCGGGCGCGGGCCAGCATGCTGAGAATCGGCAAGACCAGTGGGGTGGGTGAAGTCTATATTCTCTCCGATGGCCTGGAAGACCCGGTTGCCCATGCCACCATCACCTACGCGATTCCGGCGCAGCGGTGACGGCATGAACCTCAGCAATCTTTCGGTTTCCCTGGGGGAGGGCGTCAGGGTTCAGGCCCAGCGCCTGAGCCACGGTGACCGTACCGGGCCTGTGTTGGTGTTCCTGCATGAATCCCTGGGCAACATTGCCTTGTGGAAGCAGTTCCCGCGCCAGTTGGCGGAGGTCACGGGCCTCGATGCGCTGATTTATGAACGCCGTGGTTACGGTGCCTCCAGTGACGAGCCGTTGCCCCGTCCCTACGATTATCTGGAGCAGGAAGGCACCGTGTGGTTGCCCCGGCTGCTGGATGCGCTGGCGATTGATGAGGTGATTCTGGTGGGCCACAGCGATGGCGGCTCCATTGCCCTGATTGCCGCAGCAGCGTTGGAAGGGCGGGTAAAAGGGTTGGTCACCATGGCCGCCCATACCTGGGCCGATCACCTCACCCTGGCTGGTATCCGCGACATGCGCCGTCGCTACCTGGAAGAAGGTATTCGCGAGAAGTTACTGCGCCATCACGGCGAACGCACTGATGCGTTGTTCTACGCCTGGCAGGACGTCTGGCTGGATGAGGGATTTCAAGAGTCCATGGACTTTGGCCCTTGGCTGGACGCCATTCGTTGCCCGGCTATGATCATTCAAGGGGACGATGATGAATATGGCGTTCCAGAGCAGGTGACCCGGATTGTGGAGGGTATCGGGCATCGGGCTGAACCGGTGTTCATGGCTGGCACGGGGCATTCGCCCCACTTGCAGCAGCCTGCCCAGGCGCTGACGTTGGTCAGTGATTTTTTGCGAATGGCGATTGGCCAAAAAAGTACGATTTTCGGTTGACGTTTACGTAGACGTCAATCTACTCTGTACACAGTATAAACGCACAACAATAACAAAGGTAGAATGGCTCATGAGTGACCCGTTCGTTCTGGAGACCCAAAGCCTCGTCAAAGAGTTCAAGGGCTTTGTGGCGGTCGATGACGTTAACCTGAAGGTGCAGCGTGGCCACATACATGCCCTGATCGGCCCTAATGGCGCGGGCAAGACCACGGTATTCAACCTGCTCACCAAATTCCTGATTCCTACCCGAGGCAAAATCCTGTTCAAGGGTGAGGACATCACTTCAATGAAATCGGCGGCCATTGCCCGCAAAGGGGTGGTCCGTTCCTTTCAGATTTCTGCGGTTTTCCCCCATATGACGGCGCTTGAGAACATTCGCGTCGCTCTGCAGAGCTTTGAAGGAAACTCCTTCCGCTTCTGGAAATCCGGCGAGTCCCTGAACAAGCTCAATGAGCGTTGCATGGAACTGCTGGACAGTGTGGGGCTGACTGAATTCGCCAATACCACCACCGTCGAACTCGCCTACGGTCGTAAACGCGCCCTGGAACTGGCCACCACTCTGGCCATGGAGCCGGAGCTGCTGTTGCTGGATGAGCCCACACAGGGAATGGGCAGTGAAGACGTGGAGCGGGTCGTTGAACTGGTGCGCAAGGCCGCTCAAGGCCGCACAGTGCTGATGGTGGAACACAACCTGGGTGTGGTCAGCAAATTGTGCGACCGGGTCACCGTGCTGGCACAGGGGGCCGTGCTCACCGAAGGCGACTACCAACAGGTGTCCGATGACCCCCGTGTGCGTGAGGTGTATATGGGTGGCACGGCCACCAAGAAGCAGGAGGCGGCGGAATGACCCAGGCCCACTCGAAAGATTACGAACAGCTACGAATCTCCGGGCTTCACGCGTTCTATGGCGAGTCCCACATTCTCCATGGCATTGATCTGGAGGTTCAGCGCGGGGAACTGGTCACCCTTCTGGGCCGCAACGGGGCCGGGCGTAGCACAACCCTGAAAGCGATTATGAATATGGTGGGCCGCCGCACCGGCTCGATCATGATTAACGGTGAGGAGACCATGACGTGTGCGCCTCACCACATTGCAAGGTTGGGAGTAGGGTATTGCCCCGAACACCGGGGCATTTTTTCCGGACTCAATGTCATGGAAAACCTGACGCTTCCGCCGGTCGTCCGAAGTGGCGGCATGGGGTTGGAGGAAATTTTCTCCATGTTCCCCAACCTGTACGAACGCCGTACCAGCCCTGGCACCAAACTATCGGGTGGTGAGCAGCAGATGCTGGCCATGGCCCGGATTCTGAGAACGGGCGCCAACATGCTGTTGCTGGATGAAATCACCGAAGGCCTGGCTCCGGTCATCGTTGAAACACTGGGCGAGGTGTTGGTCAAGCTGAAGGAAAAAGGCCTGACCATTGTCCTGGTTGAGCAAAATTTCCATTTCGCCGCACCCCTGGCGGACCGTCACTATGTGATGGAACACGGCCAGATTGTGGAGGAGATCAGCGCCGACGAGCTTGAGGCCAAGCAGTCGATGCTGGACAAGTACCTGGGTGTGTAAGGCCTGGGGATGAGAGTGAAATAAAGAGTGCAACAAGAGCAATAAGAACGAAACCCGAAAACCAACGCAAAGACAGTAGCGGAGAAACAACAATGACAATCACCAAAAAGCTTCTGACATCAGCGATTGCATCAGCCATGTTTGTGGGTGCTGCCCAGGCTGAGATATCCGACAACACCGTTAAAATCGGTTACCTGGCCGACATGTCCGGCACCTATCGTGACCTGGCCGGCCCCAATGGCCAGACAGCCCTGGAAATGGCCATCGCGGACTTCGGTGGCACGGTCAATGGCGCCAAGATCGAAGTGGTCAGCGCGGATGATCGTAACAGCCCGGATTCCGCCTCCAGTACTGCCCGGCGCTGGGTGGAGAACGAGAACGTTGATTTGATCGCCGGCCTGGTTGCTTCCTCGGTCACCATTGCCGTCAGCAACATCCTGGAAGAAAACGACAAACTGGGTATCGTCTCCGGTTCTGCCGCGTCCAGTATTACCAACGAGCACTGCACGCCGAACCACATCCACTACGTGTATGACACCTATCCGCTGGCCAACGGTACGGCAAGCGCGGTGGTTAAAGAAGGTGGCAAGAGCTGGTTTATCCTGACCGCTGACTATGCCTTCGGTCACGCCCTGGAAGGCGACGTAACCCGTGTGGTGGAAGAGAATGGCGGCGAAGTGATGCAGGCAGTGCGTCATCCCTTCCCAACCTCTGACTTCTCGTCCTTTATCCTGCAGGCGCAGTCCTCAGGCGCTGACGTGGTGGCCCTGGCAAACGCCGGTGCAGACACCACCAATGCCATCACTACCGCCGGTGAATTCGGCCTGACCCAGTCCGGCCAGACCCTGGCGGCGCTGTTGTTGTTCCTGACCGACGTTCACGCACTGGGTGCTCAGTCTGCCCAGGGCATCCAGCTCACCACCGGCTGGTACTGGGACATGAACGACGAAACCCGTGCCTGGTCTGACCGTTTCATGGAAAAAACAGGCGTTCGTCCCACCATGGTTCACGCCGGTATCTACTCCAGCACCATGCAGTACCTGAACGCCGTGAAGGCCACCGGTTCGGATGCCGCCCAAACGGTACGCAAGCAGATGATGGATACGCCGATCAACGACATGTTTGCCAAGAACGGCATCATTCGTGAGGACGGCCGTATGGTTCACGACATGTACCTGGCGGAAGTGAAAACGCCCGAGGAGTCCAAGAGCGAGTGGGACCTGTACGACATCGTACGCACCATCCCAGGGGACGAGGCCTATCGCCCGCTGTCTGAGAGCAAGTGCAAGCTCGTAACCAAAAACTGATGTTCTGACCGACTGGGCCGTCCCGCGCTATCCAGCAGTGCTGGCGGGGCGGCCACTGACCTGCAGACACGCAACTTGTGAATGATCCGTTGCGCTGCTTTTGGAGTTTGTAACATGACCGAGATTCTGGGAGTCCCCGTGGCCGTGCTGTCTGGCCAGTTGATGCTCGGGGTGATCAATGGTGCCTTTTACGCTCTGCTGAGCCTCGGCCTGGCGGTAATATTTGGCCTGCTGAAAATCATCAACTTCGCCCACGGTGCCATGTACATGCTCGGTGCGATGTGTACCGTACTGATTTTTGATGCCTTCGGAGTCAACTACTGGGTAGCGCTCTTCGTCGCACCCGTGATTGTTGGCTGTTTCGGCATTCTGCTGGAGTACTTCCTGTTGCGCCGCATCGCGGGCCAGGATCACATCTACAGCCTGTTGTTGACCTTCGGGATTGCACTGATCCTTCAAGGTGTTCTGACCAATATTTACGGCGTTTCCGGCCTGCGTTATTCCATGCCGGAGGTGTTCAGAGGTGGTATGAACCTCGGGTTCATGTTCCTTCCCTACTATCGAGCCTGGGTGATCGTGGCTGCCTTGCTGGTGTGCTTCGCAACCTGGTTCATGATTGAGAAAACCCGGCTTGGCTCCTACCTGCGGGCCGGCACGGAAGATTCCCAGCTGATGCAGGGTTTTGGCATCAATGTGCCACTGCTGATCAGCCTCACTTACGGTTTTGGTGTCATGCTCGCCGCCTTCGCCGGTGCGCTTGCCGCACCCATATATTCGGTATCGCCGGTAATGGGCTCCAACATACTCATCGTGGTGTTTGCCGTGGTCGTCATCGGCGGCATGGGTTCTATCGCCGGAGCCGTCGTTACCGGCCTGATGATGGGGGTAGTAGAAGGGTTCACCAAAGTGTTCTACCCGGAAGGGTCGGCAGCCGTGATCTTCCTGGTGATGGTGGTTGTCCTGTTGATTCGCCCGTCGGGCCTGTTTGGTAAGGAGGCATAGTCATGGCGAACGCAACCACGCAGACAGATATCCAGCAAAGCATTATTCAGCAGCAGAAATCCGAGCAACGCAAGAAGCAGATTTTGAATCTTGTGCTGCTGGCGCTGCTCCTATTGGCACCGGCGGTGATGTACCCCGTGTTCCTGATGAAAATCCTGTGCTTCGCCCTGTTCGCAGTGGCGTTCAACCTCCTGCTGGGTTACACCGGCCTGCTGTCTTTCGGGCACGCTGCGTTCCTGGCGGCGGGCTCATACACTACCGGTTACCTGCTCTCGAATTTCTCCGGTCTGACGACCGAAATGGGGATTCTGGTGGGCACAGCGGCGGCAACGGTGTTGGGGCTCGGCTTCGGGGTTGTGGCCATTCGCCGCCAGGGAATCTATTTCGCGATGATCACCCTGGCGTTGGCGCAACTGGTCTACTTCTTCTTCGTACAGGCCCCGTTTACCGGTGGTGAGGACGGTATGCACGGCGTACCCCGCGGCCACCTGTTCGGCTTTGTTGACCTGAGTAACAACTACGCCATGTACTATTTCGTGCTGGCGGTCTTCCTGGGAGGCTATCTGGCGGTGCAGCGCATTGTCGGCTCGCCCTTCGGGCAGGTGCTCAAGGCGATCAAGCAGAACGAGCCCAGGGCGGTGTCCCTTGGCTACAACGTGGATCGCTACAAGCTCCTCGCATTCGTGATCTCCGCAGGCCTGGCCGGCCTGGCCGGATCGGTGAAAACCGTGGTGTTCCAGCTTGCGTCTCTCAACGACGCTCATTGGCACATGTCCGGCGAAGTCATCCTGATGACTCTGTTGGGTGGTACCGGCACGTTGCTGGGCCCGGTGGTCGGCGCCACTTTCGTGGTGAACCTGGAATATCAGCTGGCCCAGGGGCCGCTGGGTGACTGGGTAGATCCCATTCTTGGCGGTATCTTCGTGCTGACGGTGATGGCTTTCCGCTCGGGTATTGTGGGTGAGATCCAGAACTTCATGCGCAAGAACATGAGTTAATCGTCGCTGGCCGCCCAACTGCCATACCCCAACGCCATGACCCGGGCCACTTCGGCCTCGGGTATGGCTGTCAGGTCGCCCAGTTCCAAGGTGTCGTAGTGAAACACATAGAGGCGGGACGTGAATTCCGCCACGGGCAGGGACGCCTCACCCCGAATCTCTCCGTTTCCCCGGGTTGAGCAGGTGATGCCCTGGCCCCAGTCCTGGCCGCTGTCGTTATTGGGGTTGAAGAAGTACACCCGCATTTCGTTTCTGGGGCTCAGGGCCACTCTCAGGATAGTAATGGCATGTCGGCCGACGAAGCGGGCGGCGCTGTCGGTAACGGCGATACCGGCAGGCTGGTGGTGAATCACCGGAATGTTGCCGTTGTAGTAGGGGTGATAGCTGGCGTAGAAGTGCCGGATGAAATCGTCGTAGTCGGTGACTTCCCCAGTGTGGATATCGGCCACTACCTTGAAGCCGTGGCTGACCCACCAGCCATAGAACTCCGGGTTGATCCAGCGGTGGGCGTCGTCGTTACGGTCTTCGCAGCGCCGCCACATCTCACCGTATATCCGGTCCAGATGGGGAATCAGGATCAGTGAAACCGGATCCACATCCACCGGAGTATCTTTGACCAGGCCCGGCTCCAGGTTCTTGGATGACACTTCCCAACCTTCAAACCGACTCAGTACCTCGTTGTCGCGGGCTGCCCAGGTGAGTACCTGCAGCAGGTAATCAGCCTCGTTGGCCGCCCACATGGACAATCCTATGGCAGACTGGCAACTGGGGTTGTTGCCCTGGCCCACGCCCAGTGGCTGGCCCAGAAGGTTGAGCACGCCGGCCAGCAGGAACACTCTTGGTGGAACCTCATCGCCGAACGCTTCTGACAGAGCCTGCTCGGTTTCCGCCGATAATTTAAGCTTGATCTGCCGCCACAGTGCCTGGGCGACCGGTGGGGTGAACAGCGAACCCCGCTCCAGCATCATGGTCAGCCCGTAGACCGCCTGACAGGTTTCCGGATGGATGGCTTCATCAATCAAGGCATCCACAAGCTGGTTGTAGCAGTAGAGGTCATCCAGCCCGGTCATTGTCAGGCCCAGGGCCGTGGGGATAAGTTCGTCCTCGTCGCTGGTACGAAGGAAACGTAAGAACACGGCATGATAAGGGGACGCAAGCCCGGTGTCGTGCATGTTGCGGGCGAACTCGCTGGCTTCCGCGGACAGTTCAACGTCGTCCATCTGGGTCAGGCGTAGCTGGTAAACGTCCAATCCGGGGTCTTCGCGGCTGCCGGGTGTTGGTGCGAACAGGGCCCGTACCAGCCGGGTGGCGTCGGCCGTGCCGGTGGTTTTCAGTTCCGGGTCGTACAGGCATTTGGCGATCTGGCCGATCATGTCGCAGATGCTGTCCACCTGCACAGGGCCTTGTTCCAGTAGCCGCCACACCTCAGCCACCAGGCTGTCCAGCAGGTTCTCGTAGCCAAGGTGGGATATCAGGTATTGGTAAAGCCCCAGCACCAAGGGGCCGAGTTGCTTGGGCCGTTCGCGATCGGCCTCGGTGAGAGTGCCAGACAGCAGGTCCAGGTTCAGGGCCATCACCTGGGTGAGGAAATGCCGGGCCTGCTCGGAGGAAATGCCAGGGTGAAAATAGTCACCGCGCACCACCGCCAGCAGCCGTATTTCGCTGATCGCCTCGACAACGGTGGTAACCGCACCGGCTTCTCGCAGTGAGTGCTTGGCCAGGGCAGGTTGCAGTATGGCGGGCTTGGACCAGTCACTGGTGCCGAATATACCGGCGGATTCCAGAGCGCGAACCCGGCGGTACAGGACATCGAAACCTCCCGGCAGCGTCATTAGAAGGCGCGCACGCTCCAGCAGCCCCAGGCTGGAGGCTTGTGGTGACGCGCTGCGGGCGCGGGCAAAGTCTGCCAGAGCGGCATCGAATTGCAATGAAGCCTGGGCAAGATCCAAGGGTTAACTCCTTTTTCGTTTTTCCTCGCTCCGTCACTGGCAGTGTAGTCGGCCCCGGGCCAGAGACAAAGCTGGCGATGATCAGGTCGTCCAGCAGAAGTCGTGTCAATCGTTTATGGTGTAGGTACAGATATACGACTCTGTCTCGGAGGCCTGTTTGATCGACTATACCCTGCTGACATTGGCCATCGCCCTGCTCGCGGTGACCGTCCTCGGCAAAGTGCGCCTTCATGACTGGTGGATCCGTGCCTGTGAGTTCCCCCGTGTTCAGATTGTCAGCCTGGCGGTATTGGTGGCGTTCGCAGCGCTATGGCTGGAGAACGATGGCCTGCAAAAGTGGGTGCTTGCGATATTGGTGGTGGTGCTTGCGTTGCAGCTGTACCGCATTTTGCCGTGGACACGCTTATGGCCCCTGCAGGTGCAATCAGCGGAGTCCGGCCAGGAAGACCGCTGTGTCACATTGATGATTGCCAACGTACTGACGCCCAACCGCAACAGCGAGGGTCTGATTCGCCAGGTCCAGGAACACCGGCCAGATGTGTTGCTGACTCTGGAATCGGATCAGTGGTGGGGCGATCAGCTGGATGCGGCTTTTGGTGACTGGCCGACCATTATCCGCGTGCCGCTGGACAACCTCTATGGCATGCATCTGTATTCGAGGCTGCCGTTGGAAGAGGCCGAGGTGAGCTACCTGATTCAGGACGATATCCCTTCGATCCACGGCTGGTTGAGGTTACCCTCGGGTGATCGTGTGAAACTGCACGCCGTGCATCCGCGCCCACCGGCACCCAGTGAAAGTGAGGAGTCCCTGTGGCGGGATGCTGAACTGTTACTGATCGGCCAACAGATTCATAAAGATGGTTACCCCGCCATTGTCGCCGGTGACCTGAACGATGTGGCCTGGTCCCGCACCACGCGGCTGTTTTGCCGCGTCAGCGGCATGCTGGACCCGCGTCGGGGGCGGGGCATGTTCAACAGCTTTCACGCCGAACGCTGGTACCTGCGCTGGCCGCTGGACCACGTCTTCACCACCGAGCATTTTACGCTGGGCAGAATTGAAAGGCTCGCCCCCTTTGGTTCCGACCACTTTCCGATACTGACCACGCTGTGCTTCCGCCCCTCAAGAGCGGATGAGCACGAGGCTCCGGAAGCGGACCGCGACGAGCACCAGGAAGCCCGTGAGAACATCCGCGAAGGCAAGATTCGGGAGCAGGATGACTAGGCGCGCTGTGGTATGTCCCTATCTTGCAAATTGCCCCGGAAAGCAGGATAAAGGAGCCTTGAAAATCTCCTGTGCCGGCCCCTCGCCACAGGCCTGTTTGAGTTTTGAAAGGCTGACCTTATGGGTTCTGGTTTTGCGAGCGCTGACGCATTCCTTCAGGCACACCCCGAACTGCAGTTTATTGACCTGCTGATCCCGGATATGAACGGCATTGTCCGCGGTAAACGCGTGGACCCTTCAACCCTGCCCAAGGTGTTTGAGCGGGGCATCGCCATGCCGGCGTCCATCTTTGCCCTGAATATCCAGGGCACCACCGTGGAAGAGACCGGTCTGGGCCTGGATATTGGCGAGGCGGACCGAGTGTGTCTGCCCATCGACGGTACGCTCACCATGGAACCCTGGCAGAAGCGGCCCACTGGCCAACTGCTGCTGACCATGTATGAGCTGGATCGTGAGACACCCTTTTTTGCGGACCCGCGCGTGGTGCTGCAGAACATCGTCAAGCGGTTCGAGGAACTGGGCCTGACCCCGGTCGCCGCCTATGAGCTGGAGTTCTACCTGATCGACCAGGAAAACCTCGCCGGCCGACCCCAGCCTCCCAAGTCGCCCATTTCCGGCAAGCGCCCGGCGGGCACCCAGGCCTACTCCATTGACGACCTGGATGAATACGCGGAATTTCTGGCGGATGTGCTGGATGCGGCCCATGAGCAGGAGTTGCCGGCGGACGCCCTGGTGGCGGAATCCGCCCCTGGCCAGTTTGAGGTGAACCTGCATTACGTGGATGACGCCGTGCAGGCCTGCGACCACGCCACCCTGCTCAAACGCCTGATCAAGAATATGGCCTACGACCATGAGATGGACACCACCTTCATGGCCAAGCCGTATCACAACCAGGCGGGTAGCGGCATGCACCTGCATGTCAGCCTGATTGATGGGGAAGGGCGCAATGTATTTGCCGGCGACGCCGAGCAACCTAACGACATGCTGCGCTGGGCCGTTGGTGGGCTTGTGGCCACCATGAACGACGCCATGGCGCTGTTCTGCCCCAACATCAACTCCTACCGCCGGTTTAGCCCGGAGTATTACGTGCCCAGTGCGGCGACCTGGGGCGTGGATAACCGCACGGCCAGCCTGCGCCTGCCGGGTGGAGATCCCGAGGCGCTGAGGATTGAGCACCGCGTTGCGGGTGCTGATGCCAACCCGTACCTGCTGATGGCGGCGGTGTTGGCGGGCATTCACTACGGTATTTCCAACCGCATCGAGCCACCGCCCGTGACCGTGGGCAATGCCCACGAACAGCACGAAGCCAGTCTGGTGAATAACCTGCGGGATGCGTTGCGGGAGCTCGGTCAGTCGCCGGTGATGGCGGACTATCTGGGAAGGGAATTTCTGGATGTGTTCGTCGCCTGCAAGGAGCACGAACTGAACGAGTTCGAGATGACCATCTCAGATCTCGAATATCTCTGGTACCTGCATACGGTTTAATGGCTTCCCGTCATCCGATAACGGCGCCACAGGGCGCCGTTTTTCGTGGGAACTATTCAAGCACCAGCCAGGTGGCCTTCAGTTCCGTGTATTTATCGAATGCATGCAGGGACTTGTCGCGCCCGTTGCCGGACTGCTTGAAACCTCCGAACGGTGCAGTCATGTCGCCGCCGTCGTAGTGGTTGATCCACACACTGCCGGCCCGCAGTGCCTTGGCCACTTTGTGGGCGGTATTGATATTGGAGGTCCATACGGCTGCTGCGAGCCCATAGATGGAATCGTTGGCAATCTCGATGGCCTCCTCGGCGGTGGTGAAACCGATCACCGAGAGCACCGGCCCGAAGATTTCCTCCGAGGCAATGCGCATGCGGTTGTTCACGCCATCGAACACCGTGGGCTGCACGAACAGACCTCCGGTCTCTGCCATCACTCGTTGACCGCCTTCCACCAGTGTTGCCCCTTCCGACTGGCCAATGCCGATGTAGTCGATGATGCGATCAAGCTGAGCCTGGTCGACGATGGCGCCGCAGGTGGTGGCTGGGTCCAGCGGATGGCCGGGGCGCCAGGTTTTCAGGGCCTCGCGGATAAGCCCAACGAATTCGGTGCGGATGCTTTCCTCCACCAGCAAACGGCTACCGGCGGTGCAGACTTCGCCCTGGTTGAAGGCGATGGCACTGGCGGCTTCGGCGGCGGCTTTTTTCAGGTCCGGGGCATCCGCAAACACGATGTTGGGGCTCTTGCCGCCGGCCTCCAGCCACACCCGTTTCATGTTGGACTGGCCGGCGTAGACCATCAGTTGCTTGGCCACGTTGGTGGAACCGGTGAACACCAAGCAGTCCACGTCCATGTGCAAGGCCAGGGCCTTACCCACGGTATGGCCGAAACCGGGGAGTACGTTGAACACGCCGTCGGGTATGCCGGCTTCGGTGGCCAGTGCAGCCAGGCGAATGGCTGTGAGCGGCGATTTTTCCGAGGGTTTGAGGATCACTGAGTTCCCGGTGGCCAGCGCCGGCGCGATTTTCCAGGCCGCCATGATCATCGGGAAGTTCCAGGGCACGATGGCGGCCACCACACCCATAGGCTCCCGGGAAATCATGCCGATCTGGTTATGGGGCGTGGGGGCGAGTTCCCCATACACCTTGTCGATGGCTTCGGCGGTCCAGCGTATGGCGCGGGCGGTGGCCGGTACGTCCACCGTACGGGCATGGCTGATGGGTTTGCCCATATCCAGGGTATCCAGCAGGGCCAGTTCGTCGCCGTGGGCTTCGATCAATTCCGCAAAGCGAATCAGCACAGCTTTGCGTTTGGCCGGGGCCAGCTCACGCCAGTCGCCGCGCTCAAAGACTTTTCGGGCGATGGCTACGGCTTTGTCCGCATCGGCTTTGTCGCAACTGGCCACTTGGGCCAGTTCGCGGCCGTTTACCGGGCTGATCGACGGAAAGGTTTCACCGTTTACCGCCCAGCGATAACTGCCCTTTACATAGGCGCGGCCCTCTATGGCGAGGGTGTCGGCCATTGCCTGCCATTCGTTCTGGCTAGTGGGTGTTCCGGAAATGGCATTGGTGGATACAGGGTCAGACATGGCGGCCTCGAAGGCAAAGGAATGTCGTCATCATAGCAGGTGTTTGAGCCGCGTCGACGGCCTTCCATATAGGTACAAGAACGTGTCTTCCCGTGGGCTGAAAGCCGGCATAGACTGGGCTCGGCGGGCGACAGGATTGCCCTTTTCATCGCCTGCCAAAGAACCCTTTTTGATAACCCATTTGGCACAACTCCATGACCCATTATTCCCCGGTTCCATCCTATTACGCGGCATCGGCCAATCCGGCCCCGGCACGGCCGGCGCTTCAGGGCGTTTGCGAGGCTGATGTGTGCGTGGTCGGTGCTGGTTACACCGGGTTGTCTACCGCATTGTTCCTGGCCGAAGCCGGTTTCAGTGTGGTGGTGCTCGAAGCCGTTACCGTGGGTTGGGGTGCCTCCGGCCGCAACGGCGGCCAGATCGTCAACAGCTTCAGCCGTGACCTCGACGCAATCGAACGCCAGACCACAGCGGATCACCTGACCCACTTGGCGTCCATGGCGTTTGAAGGCAGCCAGATCATTCGTCAACGGGTACGGGATTACGGCATCCAGTGCGACCTGAAAGAGGGCGGCATTTTCGCGGCCCTGAACGCACGGCAGCTCGTCCATCTGGAGGATCAACAGGCACTCTGGCGGCGGTTCGGGTACTGGGACCTGGAACTGCTGGACCGGGAAGGAATTCGTGCCCGGGTTGGCACCGAGCGCTATGTCGGCGGTGCGATTGATCACACCGGCGGCCACATCCATCCCCTGAACCTGGCCCTGGGCGAGGCGGCTGCCCTGGAATCCCTCGGTGGCGTGATCCACGAACATTCAGCCGTTACTGACATTGTTCATGGCCAACTTGCCACGGTGAAAACCGATCAAGGCGAAGTGCGGGCAGGGTTTGTGGTGCTGGCGGGCAATGCCTATCTCGGCGGACTGGTGCCGGAACTGGGCGCCAAGTCCATGCCCTGCGGCTCTCAGATCGTCGCTACCGAACCGTTGGACGATGCCCTCGCCAGACAACTCCTGCCGCAGGACAACTGCGTGGAAGACTGCAACTACCTGCTGGATTATTTCCGCCTGTCCGGCGACAAGCGGCTGATCTACGGCGGTGGTGTGGTCTACGGTGCTCGCGACCCGGCCAACATCGAACGGCTGATTCGCCCCAATATGCTGAAAACGTTCCCGCAGCTGGCCGATGTGAAGATCGACTACGCCTGGACCGGCAACTTCCTGCTCACCCTGTCACGCCTGCCGCAAATGGGCCGGCTGCAGAACAACGTGTTTTATTCCCAGGGCTGCTCCGGCCATGGCGTAACCTTTACCCATGTTGCGGGCAAGGCGTTGGCAATGGCCATCCAGGGCCAGGCCGAACGTTTCGACGCCTTCGCCAGCCTGCCGCATTACCCGTTTCCGGGAGGGCGGGCGTTTCGGGTACCTTTGACGGCAATAGGGGCCTGGTATTACGCGTTGCGGGATCGGTTGGGGGTGTAAGGAAGCCGGCAGCCTATGTGTTGCTGTAAATCGACAGCTCCCGGGCGTGCCGCTCTGGTTTGGGGTCATCAATGGACTCCACGGCTTCGATCTGCGCAATGTAGTCCGCCGGCAAGCCGTTTTCCCGGGCGCCGATGAGCACGTGGTCCTTGTACCAGTGGAAGGGTTTAAGTGAGTTGTTGATGCGGGTGGCATAATACATCCAGGCGTGCAGGGTGCCTTGTTCGGTTTTCAGCTCAACCTGCTTCTCATCGTAGCCAAACCCCAATGCCTCATGCCGGTCCAGGTCTGGTTTCTCTGAATCATCAATTTCGTACACCACGCCGGTCACCCAGTCCCCCGGGTTGCCGGTCTCTTCCGCGTTGCATTTGGCGGAGCCGTCGCTGGCGGATTTGTGGAAGCGGAGCCGATGGGCTGTAAGCTCTGCGACAGCTATGAATCGGGCTGATGGAACCCGGGCCTGGAGTCGTCGTTGCGACATGTTGGAGCCATAGCTGAAGCAGAGCATGCAATGTCCTTGTTGGCGATTACATCGAGCCTACCAGTGATGACGACGTCATGGCAGGTGTCGCCTTGGTGAGTGTTTCCTGCAACGCCAGCACCAGTTCATCCACCTGTTGTTCTGCCTCGGCAACGGATTGCGCCAACACCTCGCCGCCTTCCTCCTGATTTTCAATGGCAATGCTGTGCACATTGGTGATGCCTATAAACTCAAGCACCGTGGTCAGGCCTGGTTCAAGGTGATTCATATGTGCCAGCCCCCCTCCAGGCTCGAATCCAGCCCCGCCACGGGAAGACAGGATGACCGCGTGGCGGGGGCGGTCTGCTAGCAGTGCTGTGAAGGGGGCTTCTGGGGTGGATGGGTCGTACTCCACGGTCCTGCCCATACGAACAACCAGGTCCACCCATGCTTTCAGAGCCGCTGGCATACCAAAATTATAGAGTGGCGCGCCAATGACCAGGATGTCCGAGGCGATCAGTTCATCGATCAGTTGGTCACTTTCTGCCAGGGTGTCGTTCATCCAGGGCTCGTGCTTTTCGGGTGGAGCAAAGGCCGCCTGTATCCATTGCTGATCAATGAAGGATGGGGGCGTGCCGCCGATATCTCGGTAGGTCACGGTATCGCCAGGGCGTTGAGCCTGCCACCGGGAAACTAACCGGTGTGTCAGGCTGCGGCTGTGGGAGCCGTGTTCGTGGATGCCGGCGCGGCCAGGGCGGGCAGAGGCGTCGAGTTGCAGGATATGAGTCATGCGGAGCTCCATTCGGTTGTATGAAAATTCATCTGTTGTTGACGGTGAATTAAGCCTAAAGTCATACTTAGAGGGCCACAAACGATGATTTCTTTCGCCTATAGATGAGGTGAGCTCATTCATGAATCCCCGCCGCTTGCCTTCGCTGTCCGCCCTGCGAGCCTTTGAGGCCGCCGCCCGCCATGAGAGTGCCAAACAGGCTGCCCAGGAACTTTCGGTGACCGCCACGGCGATCAGTCATCAGATTCGCGGGCTTGAAGAGGCGCTTGGGGTGGAGCTGTTCGTTCGTAAACCCCGGCAACTGTTGCTGACGCCTAAGGGGCGGGATTTACAGGAAGTGCTGGGAACCGCCTTCGACAACATCGGCAATGCCATCGAGCGATTGAAGGCAGTGCCGTCGCGACAGGCGGTGACCCTGTCGACCACGCCGGCTGTGGCGGTGCGCTGGTTGTTGTCCTGGGTGTGTATGTTGCGGGACAGCCATCCGGACATTGACCTGCGCATTCACGCCTCACACGAAGCCGTGGCCCTGGATGGGGTGACGGCGGACCTCGCCATTCGCTATGGAGATGGGCAATGGCCGGGCCTGGTTGCGGAGAAGCTGTTCGATAACACCTTTATTCCTGCCTGCAGTCCCCATCTTGGGCTGACGAGGATGGAGGATTTACCGAATCATCCGCTGATCCACTTCCGGCCGCAGCGAGTGTCGGTGAGCCCGGTAGACTGGGCAGGCTGGCAGAAGCAGGCGGGGCTATCCGGGCTGGATGTCAGTGCCGGTTTGGTGTTCTCGGACGAGACCCACACCATTTCCGCTGCCGTGGGTGGCCAGGGCGTGGCACTGATGAGCCGGCCGTTGATTGAGGATGAGTTGGCCGAAGGACGGCTGGTACAGCCCTTCGGTCCGGAGCTGGAAGGCAAACCATTTTACCTGGTGTACCCGGAAAGCCGCCGGCAGGACCCGACGATACAGGCCATCCGCGATTGGGTACTGAATGTACCCGGAGGATTATGCCCAGTATCGCCGGCTGCTACCGCCTGATCGTCAGGCTGTGACAGCTTTCATCGACTCCACCAGGGCATCATCCAGCTCATTGGCACGCTTGGCCGCTGGCCGGCTTTCCGTGCGTTGGATGTACTCCTGGAATACCTTGTTCGGCGGAATGTTTTTCTGCATGGTTTCCCACCACAGGTAACTGCTGACCAGCACATCCGCTGCGGTAAACGCGTCACCGCAAATGTAGGGACTCTTGCCCAACACTTTCTCCAGCGTGTTGATACTGTCTTCCACCCGGCCGCAACCGACGGCCTGCACGTTTGTGCTGTCGATCTTCCAGCCGTGGGCCAGCGCACTGGTAGCCATCTCGAAAGGGCCCGCCATGAAAAACAGCCAGCGGTAATAGGCGCCACGTTCCGGAGAGGCAGCCGGTGGGGCAAGCTTCTTGTCGGGGAACTGGTCCGCCAGGTAAGCGCAGATGGCCGCCACCTCGGTCACAATGGTGCTGCCGTGTTTGATGGCGGGCACCTTGCCCATGGGATTGATGGCCAGGTATTCCGGGGTTTTCATGTCCGGGCCGAAATCCATCGTCTCTACCGTGTAGGGGATACCGACTTCTTCCAACATCCAGCGTACAACGCGGCCACGTGACATGGGGTGGGTGTAAAAGGTGAGTTCCGACATGCTGATCTCCTTTTCGAGCCTGTTTTTTTCAGGGGTATGGGTTACTGCGAGATCAGATTAATGTGGAATTAGGCGAATATCTGTCCTAGATAAATGGGAAGATGCATTTTTAATGTAGAAAAGCCGAAAAGCTGCCAGGAGGTAGGCCACGATGTCTGGTCCCACGACCCGCGTGTTAACCGTGTTGGAATTGTTGCAGACCCACGGCCAGATTGGCGGTGCCGAACTGGCGGAGCGGCTGGGCGTGGATCGGCGAACCATCCGACGCTACATCACGGTGCTTGAAGAACTGGGCATTCCGGTGATGACCGAGCAGGGGCGCTATGGTGGATACCGGCTGGTGGCCGGCTTCAAGCTACCGCCGATGATGTTCACCGACGAGGAAACCCTGGCGGTCTCCCTCGGGCTGCTGGCCGCCCGACAGCTTGGGCTGGCGGATGCTGCGCCGGCCATTGCCAGCGTGCAGGCGAAGCTGGAACGGGTAATGCCGGCCAACCTGAAAAAGCGGGTACGCGGTGTCAGCGACACCACTCGGGTGATCCTTCCCCGGGGCGAACCCAGCCTGGACGACCGCGCCCTTCAAACCCTGACCGTTGCCACGGAAGCGATGCGCTCGGTGGGGTTTACCTACCACTCCCCGGACCACGGCGGGATCGACCGCAGCGTGGATCCCTACGGCCTGGTGTTCCGTCAGGGGCGCTGGTATCTAACTGGCTTTTGCCATCTCCGCCAGGCCATGCGCTCGTTCCGGCTGGACCGCATCAGCCATGTCCATCTGTTAACGGCCACTTTTCAGCGGCCACCGGATTTTGATGCGGCGGATTTCCTGAGTGAGAGCTTCCTGTCCTGGGGGCGTACCCACGAGGTGTCGCTGGTGCTCCATACGGACCGTGAGTCGGCCTCAGCCGTGTTTGGTTTTCATTCCTCCTGTGCGGAGGGATTCGAACAGCGTGAAGATGGCTTGTTGCTAACCACCCAAACCGACAGCTTTGAGTGGTTTTCCTGGTGGCTGGCACAGCTCCCGTTCCGGTTTACCATCCTCAAGCCGGATGGGCTCAAGGATGCGTTGCGGGAGCATGCCACGCGGTTGCTGGAATGTTGTGAGTGAGGATTTACCCCACAAACATCCTCTTCGCCAATGGCAACCCCTTCAGGCCACTGACCGCCACGGTGGCGAGCAGGCCGCCGATCATTGCCCCGGCCACACCGCAGGTCATCACATCCTGGCCGGTCAGGTACAGGCCGGGAATGCGGGTCTTGGGCTTCAGCCAGTCCTGTTCAAAGCGGCTGGGCGAATGGTTCAGGCCATAGATCTCGCCCTTGCTGTAGCGGCAGAAGTAATCGGTAGACAGCGGCGTCGACAGCTCGTAGTAATCCACCTTGCCTTCCAGATGCGGGAACTTCTCATACAGCTTCGCCAGTAGCCGCTGGGCGTAGGCTTCTTTCTTCGCCTCATACTCGTCACCCCGCTTGCCCCAGGTTTCGTCCGCCCAGTCTTCGTACCAGTCATAAGGCCCGGGGGCGACGATCTCGATCGTGGCGCGGCCGGGATAGCGCTCGGCAAAGCTTGGGTCTTTGGCGGAAGGGAACGAGATGTACGTCAGCGGAATGTCGTGTTCGTCCGGCGCGGCCACAAAGTCGCTGACCTGCTTCTCGTAGTTGGTGCCCGGATAGATCCAGTAGTTGGTTTTCGGCAACTTCAGGTTCTCAGCGGTATCTTCCAGGCCGATGTACAGGCAGTTGCTGGCCATCGAGCGTTCCACGGTTTTCAGCTTTTCCTGGTAATAGTCCCGGTGGGGTGAGGTTTCCGGCAGCAGTTTGTCGAACGTGTTGAATACGCCGGCATTGCTGATCACCAGCGGGGCACGAACGTCCTCGCCGTCTGCCATGCGCACACCCACGGCCTTGCCTTTTTCGATCAGAATTTCTTTTACGTCGGCATAGGTGAACACTTCCCCGCCACTCTGCTGGATGACCGGAATAATGGTCTTCGCCATTTCAGAGGCACCGCCGATGGGGTAGTAGCCGCCGTACAGGTAGTGGCGGGCAATCAGGGCGTGGATGATGAAACTGGATTCTGCTGGTGGCAGGCCGTTGTCGCCCCACTGGCCAGTGAGCACCGCGATCAGTTCCTGGTTGTTGGTCAGGCCTTCCAGAACTTCTCGAGTGGGCTTGTTGAGGAACGCAGGCGCGGTGCGGTCGACCAGCTTGCGTAGGGGGCCGGCGGCCAGGTCCGGAAGTACCTTGCCGATCACCAGCCCGGGCATGGCCTTGGCCACTTGCCGCAGATAACCCAGGTAGGTATCGATGGCTTGTTCCTCGCCGGGAAATTCCTTCTTCAACTCTGCTTTGAAGGCGTCCGGGCCGGCGACAAGATCCACGTGGCGGTTACCAATAAAGATGCGGTCAAAGTGGCTGTCCATAGGCGCCCACTTCAACTGGCCGTCGGTAATGTGGTCGAACAGGCGTTTGCTCAGGGTGTGGTCCGCGCCCACATCCCCAATGTAATGCACACCTACATCCCATTCGTAGCCGTTGCGATCGTAGCTGTGTGTAAAGCCCCCGGCGGTGTAATGCTGCTCGAACACCACCACTTTTTTACCCATTTTGCTCATACAGGCGGCGGTGGTGAGCCCGCCAATACCGGAGCCGATGACAATGGCGTCGTAGGGGCCATCAAGACGATTGGCGCGATAACGGCGCCCGACACGGATAGTACTGGGTTTGGGGCTACTCATGACGTGGTGTCCTTATTGTGTTGTTTGTTTTCGGCAATTGAGCCATCGAGCAGGAGTGTGACAACACCTTCGGTCAGGTGAGGTTCCGCCTTCGTGCTGGGCAGGTGCCCGTCGATAGACAACTGGGACAGGCCATGTACAAGGGACCAGGCGGCAGCTGTCATCAGTGACAACGGAATCGGTTTGACGTAACCGACCGCCTGCGCTTGTGCAATGGTGTCTTCCAGGACTTGGAAAGCTCCCTTTCCGGCGGTGTCCAGGCGCGGGTGAATACCTTTGGGCAGCACCCGCCCGCCAAACATCAGCCGGTACAAATTGGGTTCGTCCCGGGCGAACGACACGTAAACCAGGCCGATATCAATCAGTGCCCGCCTGGGGTCGCTTTGATCAACGGCGAGCAGTCGTTCCCGTAGTGCACTGAAACCGGTAATGGCGAGCTCTGCGAGCAGGCTGTCCCGGTCAACGAAGTGTCGATACAGCGCAGGTGCACTGACCCCGATCTGCTTGGCCAGGGCTCGCAGGCTGATCGCCGTATCGCCATGTTCCCGCAGAATTTCCAGGGCTAACTGATGCGCCTGTTGAGGCAGGTCACCATGGTGGTAATTGGTTTTGAGTGAGGTGGAGCTAACAGTCATAAGTTATCACCGATAACATTGTTACCGGTGATAACATCACAGGGAGCAGGAGATTGTCAACTGTATTCGGAAGTTGCTTGTTCGCTTTGCTTGTAGCTCCGGAAGGCCAGCAACCCATCCACAACAAGAAACACCCCAAGGCTGACGCCCATCACCGGCGCGAACCATCCTACTCCGACCGCAACTATCGCCATGGCCAGCATTGCCAGGGGAGGTGCCTTGAGCAATTCTGTCCACACCCGCTGGGCGGACCGATGATTGGATGCCCCTCGCGTCGGGCGCTTCTGCCACCACATTCGATAGCCCAACGCGATCATCACGCACAGACCCAAGGCGCAGGCCGCCACAAAGAGCTGGTTGGCCATGCCAAACAGAATGCCCATGTGGGCGTCGATACCCCAGCGGGTGAGTTTGGCGGCGATCGGGAAGGTTTCGAAATCCACCCGGTCGGTCACAGCCATGGACTTGGGATCGACCGCCACCATATCCACCTGTGTCGGCCAGCTGCGGTCGATTTCACGAACCACCCAGGCGCGGGTAGCGTCTGCCGACGGCTTGATTTCCACCATGCCGGCATCGATGCCCGCAGCCCGGGCACGTTCCAGTACGGCATCATAGGTGGCTGCGTTGTCTCTGCCCGTGGCCATTGGCATGGCCATTCCGTGCCCGGCGTGTTCCCCATGGCTGTGAGCCTGAGCGGCTGCTGAATCGGCGATCTGCGTGTTCAGCCCTGGTGTGCCCCAATCCAGTTGCGCGCGCAGTTCGGCAATATTGGCACCGGCCCACTTGGACCAGGTCAGGCCGGTCACCGAGAAGAACAGAAAGGCCATCAACAACACTACGCCAATACGACTATGCCACTTGCGAAGTGTACTTCGGTCTGTGTCCTTGCCGCTTCGGCGGGCTGAACGGCGTCGCCACCACAGGAACAGGCCCCCCAGTGCCACCAGCCAGAGCCAGGAGGCGGCCAGTTCGCTGTAGTAGCGACCAACCTCACCCAAATGCAAATGCCGGTGTACATAATCGATCCAGATGCGGAACGGCAAGGTGCCGCTGGTGCCGTAAACCACCAGGTCACCGCGAATCGCCAGGGAAACCGGGTCCACAAATACTGCCTGATGTTCGTAGGGTTGCAGGCCCTCCACCACAAACATGACCCGCGTGGTTTGTCCCGCTTCTGGTGCCGGGCGGACTGCAGCGAGGGCGGCGTCGTTGCCAATATGGCTCCGTGCAGCCCCGATCTGGTCGGCCAGTGGGTGAGTATTGCCAGTGAACTCGGTGGTCAGTTCGGTGTGGTAGAGCCAGCTTTCAATCTGTGGCGTCAGTGCGAACAGCGCGCCTGAAAGGGCGGCCACGAATATAAACGGGCCAACGAGAAGTCCTGCGTAGAAATGCAGGCGCAAAAGCAGAGTGTATCCCCAGCGCGCAGCGCCGGTGGATCGTGATTCGTTCATAGTCTTCCTCACTACGGATTTAAAGGGAAAGTGCGGAGGTCAGACGATGAGCGGTGGGGCGCGAACAGGCGCGTTGGGAAAACTTGGAATGCCCCGTGGGGCAGAGATCGAGGTCAGCGATGCAGGGTGACGGCTGCCAGTATGGTCTGAAGGCGCACCTTGGGCGCCCTGGGGTGACATGGCCGGCAGTTTGGTGAGCAAAACGCAGTAGCCACAGTCCCCATGGGCCAGGTGCTCGAACGGGTCAGAATGCTTGTCGGGAGCGTGCTCAGGTGGGTGGCCGTGGTGTTTGTGCTTGGCGTGATGGGAAGGCTCGGCCGAGTGATGCGTTGGTTCGGCGTGCTGGGGCAGCTGGGCTTTGGTGAGCAATGGCCCCAGATAGATGAGCAGCATGGATAGCAGGGCTATCCATACAGGCCATCGATTGTGCCGTTGTAGTGTCACATTCCACCCGTATCCATGGGGCTGGTCATCCCCGCATCCGTTTTGCTGCAGGAACTTTACCGTTATCGGTCAGTTCAGGGCAACGGAATTAGATACGGCAGCAAAGGTTCCGGGTTTCAGGCATTGCGAAAGATAAAGGAATCCATCGACAGCACACCATGCTCAATGCCGCCCTCGATGACCGAGCCGCGTGCGTCGGGGCCAGCGGCACCCAGTGCAACCAGCAACGGCAGAAAATGCTCCGTGGTGGGGTGCGCGCGCCGGGCATGGGGCGCGAGCGCCAGAGCGTTTATCAGGCGTGCCTGGTCATTTTCCAGAACCGCTTCACGAACCCATTGGCTAAAGGCCTTTGCGTACTCTGCACTGTTGTTATCCCTCCAGCGTACCTCGTAGAGGTTATGAGTCAGACTGCCCGAACCGACGATCAGCACACCTTCCTCTTGCAGCGGCGCCAGCACTTGGCCCAGTTGGTAGGCGGACTGGCTGTCGAGGTTTGCTGGCAGAGACACCTGGAACACCGGCACCGACGCGCCCGGGTACAGGTACGTCAGCGGCACCCAGGCACCATGGTCCAGGCCGCGATGGGCATCGGCGACGGGCTTCCATCCGTCGTTATCCAGTAGGGACAGTGCCTTCTTTGCGAGCGAGGGATGACCATGCGCCGGGTATTCCAGTTCGTACATGGCGGGCTCAAAGCCTCGAAAGTCATGGATGGTAGCCGGTACCTCTGACAGCCCCACCTGCACTTCCTGTGTCATCCAGTGGGGCGACACCACCAGCACCGCTGTTGGTCGGGGCAGTTGCGTTCCAAGCTGCGAGAGGGCCGGGCCTGCCAGGCCCGGCTCCAGTGCGAAGGTGGGAGCGCCGTGGGATACGAACAGACTGGTCATGGCGCGATACTCCTGTTTATTTCGTTGCCAAACGGTCTACGGAAGCGTGCCCGGCACCGCTAAACAGCAGGGACACTGAAGCCGCCAGTAGTGCCAGCGCGAATTCATAACCGTTGTTGCTCATGAACAGGCCATTCTGGAAATGCACGCTGAAGATGGCAATCAACATGGCGAAGGCCAGTGCTGCACTGGCGGGGCGAACCAGTAGCCCAATAATGAGAGCCAAGCCGCCCAGGAACTCGGTGCCACCGGCCAGAAGAGCCATGAGGTAACCCGGGCTCAGGCCGATGGAATCCAACCACTGCCCGGTGCCTTCCAGTCCGTAGCCACCGAACCAGCCAAACAGCTTCTGGGCGCCGTGAGCCACGAAAATGATGCCGACGGGAATGCGCAGGGCAAGCGCGCCCCAGCCAGCGTTGGTGTCGAGCAGTTTGTTGAGGAATGTATTGTTCATGATCCTGTTTCCTTGTGTATGAGATGTGCGTTGAGCATGGGGATACTTTACGAATATCTTATTTTGGGATAAACATGCTTTTATTGGATTAACTGTCTCAAAAATCGGAACAATAGAATGGATAGATTGCTGGAGATGCAGACCTTCTGCGCCGTTGTGGACGAGAGCAGTTTCGTGGCCGCCTCGGAGGCAATGGGGATGTCGAAAGCCGCCGTATCCCGCTACGTTGGTGAACTCGAATCCCGGCTTGGGGTGCGACTTCTTCACCGCACCACCCGGCGACTGTCGCTGACCGCGGAAGGGGAAGTGTTCTACGTGCGATGCCGGGAACTGCTGGCGGGAGTGGAAGAGGCGGAGGCAGAACTAACCTCACGTAGCGGCGTCGCCAAGGGAGTGTTGCGCATCAATGCCCCGGTGAGTTTTGGCATTCGCCACCTGGCGCCCGTGTGGGGGCAGTTTCATAGTGAATATCCGGATGTGGAACTCAACATCGACCTGTCCGACCGCATTGTGGATATTGTTGAGGAAGGCTTTGATCTGGCGATCCGAATTGCCAGCTTGAGAAATTCCACCCTGGTCAGCCGGCGTCTCACCACCACGCGGCTTGTTGTCTGCGCCTCTCCCGGATACCTCAGCGCCCACGGCACGCCAGAACATCCCGAGAATCTGATCCATCATAAGATCATCGCCTACAGCAACCTGGCCACGGGTAACGACTGGCATTTTGACGGCCCCGATGGATCAGTGAGCACACGGATACGCCCCTGGATGCATGCCAACAACGGCGAAACCTGCTGTGCCGCCGCCCTGGCCGGTCAAGGGGTGATCCACCAGCCCAGTTTCCTGGTGCAGGATGACCTGGACGCAGGCCGACTGGTGGAGCTGATGCCGGATTACCGCTCCGACGAACTGGGTGTGTACGCGGTCTACCCCACCCGCAAGTTCGTCACTCCCAAGGTGAGGGCGCTGGTGGATTTCCTAGTGTCGGCGTTTCCGGAGGTTGTGTAGGCGTAGCTGTGTTTCTACCCTCGCCGTGCCGCCTCAATAGCCGCAACATCGATCTTCCCCATCGTCATCATGGCCTCGAACACCCGTTTCGCGGTTGCGCGGTCCGGGTCGGCAATGGCGTCCGACAGCACCTGCGGCGTAATCTGCCAGGAAATACCCCACTTGTCCCGGCACCAGCCGCAGGCACTTTCCTCACCGCCGTTGCCCACAATCGCGTTCCAGTAGCGATCGGTTTCCTCCTGATCCGCGGTGGCCACCTGGAATGAAAACGCTTCGCTGTGTGTGAAGATGGGCCCGCCATTGAGCCCGAGGCAGGGAATGCCCAGCACGGTAAACTCCACCGTTAGTACATCCCCTTCCGAGCCTGATGGGTAGTCTGCCGGCGCATGATTTACAGCATCCACGGACGAATCCGGGAAGGTTCTGGCGTAGAAATTTGCCGCCTCCTCAGCATCGCCGTTGTACCAGAGGCATATGGTGTTTTTCGTTCGTTTGGTCATTGCATGGCTCCCGGTTGTTGTCATTTACTGGCACTGCTCAAGCCCGCTGCTGATCATCCACTGGACCCCAAATCGATCCTTGGTCATTCCGAAACGATGGGCCCAGAAGGTCTGTTCGAACGGCATGATCTCTGCGCCTCCTTCGGACAGTGCCCGGAAAACCCGCTCCGCCTGCTTGGTATCATCGTATTCAAGGTGGATCTGCGTACCCTGCGGCGCCTGATAACAGTCTCCCGCCATATCCGCCCCCATCAGCCGACGGCCACGGATGTTAAGGGAGGAATGAACAACGCGGTCGTGCATTTCCTTCGGCACATCCTCTGCCGCTGGCGTTTCGCCGTAGGTAATCACGGCTTCCAGAGTGCCGGCGGTGACCTCCGCATAGAATTCCATGGCTTCCCGGCAGTTGCCGCCAAACGCCACGTGCACGTTCATCTCCCGTGGCAGTTTTTCCTGCGAACGATGCTTCTCAAGTGCGGGGCTGGGCGCGAAATCCTCCAGCGTAAAGTAACGGCGTAACTCAAGGGTGACATTGCCGCCAGCATCCTCTTTTGGCCACTGTTTTGCCCAGGCGATGGCGTCTTCGAAGGAATCCACCTCAAGCACACTGTAGCCGGCCAGCAGTTCGCTGGTCTGCTCGAAGGGTCCGTTGACAACAGTTGGCTCACCGTTGCGGAACTGAATGCGGCAGCCTTCGCGGGTGGGCCACAAACCGTCGCCACCGGTAAACACCCCTGCCTGCGTCATACGCTCGTTATAGTCCGCCATCGCCTGCAAGAGGTCGTCCGTGGGCATTACGCCATTCTCGGTGTCCGCATCGGCCTTGCGCATCAGCATGTATTTCATGTCGTCGTTCTCCAGTGATTGTTGGTTGTTTCACTGGTTAGTCGCGTGGGGCGGGACGAAATCGACAGGGGAAGGAAAAATTTTCAGGAACGTCGTTTATTGTGCGTCTTTTGCCTGTTCCGCCGCTCGTTTGTTGTCCCGTGCGGTAAAGCCCCAGCCAACGGCGGCAAGGAGAATCAACCCGGTGATGATTGGTGACACCTCCCCGAACGAGACTACCGCGCCGATGACAGACGCCACGGCTGCAACGGCAGACAGTTTCCAGGAGTAGCCGCTGGTTCCGGACTGTTTTTGAGGTACTTCTGCCATACTAAATCCTCGTTGAGCCAACAGGGTTCTCTGTTGACGGGGTCACTTCCGGGCCACCAAAAACACTGACGACTTACCCGGCTGCCATTCATAATCGATGCTGAACCCTGCCTTGGCCAGCATCGCTACCAGTGATTGCCGGCTAAAGCGGTTCACGAACGGCGCCAACCCCACCGCCTGCATGGCTGGAATCAACAGCCGCCAGAGCACCATCAGTTCACCCACCAGAGCAGTGCTGGAAACAAAAACGCCACCGGGTTTCAGCAGTTCATGAACCCGGGCAATCGCCGTTTCGGGGTTGTCCAGCAGATGGAGAATATTGAGCCCCAGCACCGCATCAAAGGTTTCCGCCTCCAGCGCCAGGCTTTCCAGGGTGCCCTGCTGAAAGCGCACGTTCTCGACACCAGCATCGCGGGCTTTCTGCGTGGCGATGTCCAGCATTTTGCCGGATATGTCGGTCGCAAGAATTTCTTTTACATAGGGCGCATGAACCAGGGCAGTGCTGCCGGTTCCACAGCCGAACTCCAGTACCGACCAGTCTGGCCGGAAATATCCTTGGGTGATGTCGAGTTTTTTCCGGTAGGTTTCCTCGTCCCGCACCGGGCTTTTCGCATATCGGGGTGCGCTCTTGTCCCAGAATTCCTTTGAGGCCTTCATCGTGCAAACGCTCCTGTAAGCAGGCTGTCAGTAAAATCTGTCCCGGATTCACTTCGGTCCACAGCGAAACATTCGCATTGAATTAAGTTGCACAATAGGCGCCTAAACTAACGGTTCAGGAGGCTTTCAATGCCCATCGTTTGCGTCATTCGCTATCAGATAGACCCGTTCCAGAAAGAGCAGTTTAAAGTTTACGCCAAAAACTGGGGTGACATCATTCCACGTTGCGGCGGTGACTTGATCGGCTACTTCCTGCCCTCGGAAGGAACCAACGACATCGCCTGGGGCCTTATCGGGTTTGATTCTCTTGCAAGCTACGAATCGTATCGGTGTCGCCTGAAGGCGGATGAGGCCGGAAAAAGGAACTTTGCGCTCGCTGAATCCCAGCGCTTTATACTACGGGAAGAGCGCAGCTTTGTGGAAGCCGCCGAAGGCACCGTGAATGTACCTTCAACACGTCGTCGCTCCGACTCTGTGGAGGAGATCTAAAATGTTGGCAGTGATATTTGAGTTGGAACCACGCCCGGGTAAAACCGCCGAATATCTCGATGAAGCAGCCGCGTTGGCGCCGCTGTTAGAACAAATAGACGGCTTCATATCCATTGAGCGTTTCGAGAGCCTCACGCACCCTGGCCGGATACTGTCCCTGTCGTTCTGGCGGGATGAAGCCGCCATTGCGCAATGGCGGAACATGGAAGCCCATCGTCACGCCCAGGCAAAAGGACGGAGTGATATCTTTTCCGACTATCGGTTGAGAGTGGCGGACGTTGTCCGGGATTATGGGCTTTCTGATCGATCAGCAGCGCCTAACGATTCAAAGGCTCATCATAACTCGTGAACACGAACGAAATTGCCCGAATAGCGTCACTAGTGGGAGTTCCTGCCCGCGCTACCATGTTGCTGGCACTCATGGATGGCCGTGCGTATACCGCGCATGAGTTGGCGAGAATAGGAGGGGTTTCTCCTCAGACCGCCAGTGGTCACCTGTCGCTTCTGGTTGAGGCGGAGTTGTTGGTGTTGCTGAAACAAGGGCGGCATCGATACCATCGCCTGGCGTCAAGGGAGGTGGCGACAATGCTGGAGGGCATCATGCAGGTCGCCGCGTTGGGCCGGAAACCGCCCAGGGTCGATACCGGTCCACGCGATCCCGGCATGAGGCGGGCAAGGATGTGTTACGACCATCTTGGTGGTCGCCTGGGTGTTGCCGTTGCAGACTATTTGGTGGCAGAGCAAGCCATTGTGCTCGAACCTGATGGGGGCGCTCTAACAGACCGGCTGCAGGCAGCATTGGCGCCCATTGGATTGTCGTTCGGCCAGCCCCAATCTGTTAACTCCGTGTCTTTGTGTCGCCCATGTCTCGACTGGAGCGAGCGCCGGTTTCACATAGCCGGCCCTTTGGGACAGCAAATTTGCAACCACCTGCTCGATAATGACTATCTGCGACGGCGTGAGGCAGGTCGCGAATTAAAAGTGACTGCGAAAGGCGCCACAGCCTTGAGTCGCTGGTTGGGTGCGGAACGCTGGAGTGAGGTGTAATTGTGGCGAAGCGTTTCCGAAGACCGTGGACAATGCCCTTGTTGGCCCTCAGCCGCTGCTCTCCATCGCGGAGAACGCTTCAACGATGGTTGGCGGAGCTGTGGGACGGGAGTACATTGCCTTTAGATAGTCCCGCAACCGCGGAGTGCTCTCAAGCATCTCCTCTGTGTTGGCCCAGTCCAGTGTATATGCCGCGTTGAAATCCGCCACGCTTAGCCGGTCGCCAACCATGAACTCGCGTTCCGACATGTGCCGTTCAAGCACCTCTATCATTTCCAGGCATTCCTGTCTCGCCAGCTCGACATCCTGAGGTATTCGCTTCTCGTCCGGGTAAACGAACGTGTGGCGGGCGATGCGCCACAAAGGTTGTTCGACCTCGGTCACAAGGAAGAACATCCAGCGGTACATCTGTGCCCTGTCTTCCAATGTCTCGGGAATGAATCCGGCCTGAGGGTATTTTTCGGCCAGGTAGAGCTGGATTGCGGCTGATTCAGTTAACACAAGGTTTCCATCCACCAATACCGGCACCCTGGCGGCAGGGTTGAGAGAAAGAAAGTCCTGTTGGTGATGCTCATCCTGCATAAGGTCTACCGGGTGCAGTTCGTGCTCAAGGCCCAGTTCGTTAAGCAGCCAGACAACGCGCAAGGCGCGGGTTGGGGGTGTTCCGTATAATTTCAACATTTCCTGCTCCTCCGATGCGTGGGCACCGTTTGTTCGATGGGTTCTTAATTAAGTCGAACCGGAGCATGTGCAATCGACATCACATTGTAATTTTACCTTTGAGCAATGATTGAAGTTAACGAGTCACTTCCGGGCGATTAGGAAAACCGATCCAGAACCGACCAGTCTGGCCGGAAGTATCCCTGAGTGATCGCCAGTTTCTTACGGTAGGTTTCCTCGTCCCGCACCGGGCTCTTGGCGTAGCGGGGCGTTCCCGGCATCAGACACGAACTTGCCCCCCTTCAATATAGGAGCGCAGCTTTGTGGAGGCCGTCGAAGGCACCTTCGACACTTTGTCGCTCTGACTCTGCGGGTGGCGGTGATAAGGGAGGCATCGCACGGATTGAAATGCACCCCAGTCTAGATCAAAATATACCAATTATTGGTACCAGTGAGGTGTCACGATGCAAAAGAATACCAGCATCACTTTAGGCCAACACTTTGATGCGTTCATTACAGAACAGCTCAAAAATGGCCGATACAGCTCGACCAGCGAAGTTGTACGTGCAGGGTTGCGCTTGCTTGAAGAGTCTGAAACCCGTCTGACAACACTCCGAAAACTAATTAAGGAAGGAGAGGACAGTGGTTTTGAAGACTACTCCTACGATTCATTCATTCAGGAGCTGGATAGCGAAAAACGATAATGCCAAACTTCAAGCTTTCCAGGAAGGCCAAAGCTGATCTTAGATCGATTGCACTTTACACGGAACGTAAATGGGGTCGAGATCAACGAAATCATTACCTCCTTCAGTTCGACCGGTGTTTCCACCTCCTGGGCGAAAACCCGAACCTGGGGCGGGCCTGCCACGAAATCAGCCCTGGCTATCAGCAATACCCTCAGGGCGGCCATATCATTTTTTATCGGTTAGCTGCAGACGGTGCAACTGAAATTATCCGGATCCTTCATAAGCGCATGTTGCCCGAGGGACATTTGCTATAGGGCTTCGTCGCTCTGACTTACTGACGAAAACGCCGGATAAATGCCTCGGATTCCGCAATCGACTGCTCCATATTGCGAATCAGCGCATCCACGTCCTGGCGGATACCCACCAGCTCATTCTCCAGCGAGCCGATCGCCTGGGCGTTCAGATTGTGCTTGAGATACAGCACCTGATCCTGAAATGCCTCCAGTACCGGGTCCATGCGCTCCTCGGCATCGTGCATGCGGCTGATCAACTGGCTGTACTGGGTGCGGGTTTCATCAAGCTGTTGTTCGCTGCTGCGGCGCAGGGAGTCGCTTTCGTATTCACCGAGTTCGTCTTCCCATTCATCGAAGAGGGCTTCTGCAACGTCTTCCACCTTGTCGATACGGTCGCGGACATCTTCCGCGCTGGACTTGCTGTCTTCATAGGCATCGCTGATCTCGGCGTAGCGATCCTTGAGATCGGTATCCGGCGTGTCCACCACGCTCTGGAAGCGTTCAAGGGACGAGCGGAACGTCTCCTGGGCATCGTTCTGGCTGTCTCGGGCATTTTCCACGCGGTCCACCAGGATGTCGCGCTTTTCAAAGCCGAGCTTTTCCATGGTGTTGTAGTACAGCGAGGAGCATCCGCCCAGCAGCACCGCACTGAGCAATACCAGCCAAAGCCGCCGGGTCATGGATGGCATTATTGAACTGGCAGTGACTGGGTGTGGCATAACACATATCTCCGGTTGGGAGGTGGGTAAAAGTCAGGAAAGTGAAGCATGGCGGCGGCCTGCTGACAAGCAGCCACGGACACCTTCCGTGAGCACCGCCAATACTCCCGGGTCGAATATCACGCCTTCATATGCGCCCGATAATCCCCCTGTCGCTCCAGCATCCAGCCCGGATACTCCGTCGGTAGGCGGCTGACCTCATCCAGGGCTGCCAGTTCGTCGGCTGAGAACCGGACCTGCGCTGCCAGGAGATTGTCCCGCAACTGGTCTACCCGCTTGGCCCCGACAATCACACTGGTTACGGCGTTCTGGTGCAGCAGCCAGGCAAGCGCAATCTGAGCCACGCTAACGGGCTGGCCGTCGACCTTCTTGCCGGTGGCGATCTCCCGCATCACGGCGATGACAGCACTGCCACGCTCCCGGTTGACAGGCGGGAAATCAAACTTGGCGCGCCGGCTCTCCTCGGAGGCGTCCGGCCCTTCGTACTTGCCGGAGAGATAGCCGCCTGCCAGCGGGCTCCACACCATCAAGCCGATGTTTTCGGACTCCAGCATGGGGATCACTTCCCGTTCGAGATCCCGGCCCACGAGGGTGTAGTAAGCCTGCAGCGACAGAATCGGGCACAGGCGGCGGGCTCGGGTAATGCCAACGGCTTTCATCACCTGCCAGGCGGCCCAGTTCGACAGGCCAACGTAACGGACGTGGCCGTGCTGCACCAGAGTATTCAGCGCCTCCAAGGTCTCTTCTATCGGCGTGGCCGGGTCGAAGCCGTGGATCTGGTAAAGATCGATGTAGTCGGTTTGCAGTTGCCGCAGGCTGGCATTGCACTCGCTCATGATGTGGCCCCGGGAGGCGCCACGGGCGTTGGGACCTTCGCCCATCGGGCCGAGCACCTTGGTGGCCAGTACGACATCTTCGCGGCGAACGTCCAGATTCTTTAAGGACTGCCCCACGATGCGCTCACTGGCACCACCACCGTACACGTTGGCGGTATCGATAAAGTTGATGCCCGCCTCCAGGGCTGTCTTCATCAGCTCGTCGGCCTGTTCCTGCTGCAACTGGCCGATCAGCCCCCACATGTCGTCCCCGCCGCCGAAGGTCATGGTGCCCAGGCACAGTTCCGATACAAACAGCCCCGAGTTGCCCAGCGTCCGCAGGCGCAGGGGTGCGTCATGGGTGGATTGGGGTAAGTTGGGCGTTGTCATAGCCGATCACCTTTTCGTTATGGATGAACCTGCCGGAGCAGGGCCGTGGGTTCATACTAGGCGACACACGGCCAATCGAGCTGGCGGAAACTCTCAGAGGATTGCACAATCCTCGCAACCTGATATCAGCCCGGGGATGCCCCTGCTGAAGTTCGGCGCCGGACAGTCTATGATCCCATCAGAAAAGGAGATCACCATGACCGCCCAGCCCAACGTCATACCAATGCAACCGGACAACCCATCCCTGAGCCGGCTCCGTGATCTTGTTGAGCAGCAATGGCAGACCCATGGCCCGGAGAGCGCGATAGACGGTTTACGCCTGACCCGCGCCCTGGAGCCCAGCGGCACCATCCGGGCTCTTTATCAGACCTCGTTCTGCATCGTATTGCAGGGGGCCAAGGTAACGGCGGTTGGGGAGTCGGCTTTTCATTATCGCCAGGGCGAGTGCCTGCTGGCGTCCGTCAATGTGCCAGTGAACTCCCGGATCGTGCAGGCCTCCCCCGATAAGCCGTATCTGGCGCTGAGCCTGTCGATTGATCCGGCGATGATTTCCGCGCTGCTGGTGACCCATCCGGAAATGGCGTATCGGGGCCCAAAACAACCGGCACTGGTCACGGCCGGGATGCCGGATGAACTGTACGATCCTGTCATCCGCCTGCTCCGGTTGCTTGATCAACCGGATGACCATGAAGTTCTGGAGCCGCTTGTCCGTCGGGAAATCTGTTGGCGTATATTGCGTTCGCCGCTGGGGCCGGCCCTGCAGCAGATCGGCCTGAAGGACAGCGACACCGCCCGCATTGGCAGGGTAACCGCCTGGATGCAGGCGAACTACCAACAGCCCTTCCGGGTGGCTGAACTGGCGGCAATGGCGAGTATGAGCCCGGCGACCTTCCACCGGCATTTCAAGAGCATCACCCGGTTAACGCCTGTGCAATTCCAGAAGCTGGTGCGTCTGCAGGAAGCCCGGCGACTGCTGTTAAGCGATCAGGAAGTGGCGAGTGTTGGCTACCGGGTCGGCTATGAAAGCCCGTCCCAGTTCAGCCGCGATTACCGCAAACTGTTTGGCGCGCCACCGGGCCGGGACAAGGCCGTGATGCGTTCCAGCGTGGCGATTGAGAGTGGTGTATGAGGGGGTTGCCGGTCAAATACCGTACTCCCGCTCAACCTTCGCAATCCGCACCCGGAAACTGGAATACCATTGCTGATGGCCGAGCCGCTGGGCCTCCTGATGCTCCGCGTTCTGCTTCCAGTTGCGAATAGCCTCAAGGCTTTCCCAGTAGGACACCGTAATGCCCAGCCCCTCCCGGGCGGATTCCATACCCAGGTAGCCGGGTTGTTGTGCCGCTAGTTCAGCCATTCGCTTGGCCATTTCGCCGTAGCCGTTGTCGCCGTCTGTGCGATGGCTGCTGAAAATGACGGCATAGTAGGGAGGAGTAGGAGTGTTGGCGATTTCTGACATGGCGTGCTCCAGGATAAGTCCAGTACAAACGGGTGCTAATGGTTAGGCTTCTCTAATTCCCACTGCTCTCGTTGCAACCGGTAAAGCACATGTGGCCGCAACGGGCTACTCTCGGGCAAACTGGGATGTTCGAACTCGCCACTGTACGTCATGCCGATTCGCTTCATGACACTGCGTGATCGCAGATTGCCAACGGTGGTGAAGGAGACAATTTCAGAAAGCCCCAGCTGTTGAAACCCGACATCCAGGGCACCGCGAGCAGCTTCTGACGCATAGCCCTTTCCCCAGTGAGCGAACGATAGGCGCCAACCAATCTCCACACACGGAGAAAACGGCATCGCCGCAACGGGGACGTGCAGCCCGCAAAAGCCAATAAAGGGCTCGGCGCCCTTGACCTCTACCGCCCAGAACCCCCAGCCACGTTGTTGGATGAGCGAACGAATTTTATCCGCCATTTCGTTGCTTGCTTGCCTACTCAGCGGCTCGGGGAAGAACTCCATAACCTTTGGGTCCGCGTTTAGAGCGGCGAACGGCTCGAGATCACTGTCGCGCCATTGGCGCAAACGTAGTCGTTCGGTCTGAAATTCCAATAATTCTGCCATAACTGGATGAGCCTTACTTCTTACGACGAGCGTTAGAAACTACGAGCGTTGGGACTTGAGCCCAAGTAAGAGTGCTGCACCAATCATTCCCGCCCCTGAAGCTCTCTCGACCCATGCCTGTGTTTTGTTGCTCAATTTGGTCGCGAGCCAGCTCCCGCCTTTACCGTAAGCGCTGAGAAATATCCCGTCGATCACGATGTAGGAAAAACCCAACACGAGAATCTGCGGGAACAGGCTATGAGTAGAGCTTAAAAATTGTGGGAACAGGGCGGCAAAGAATACAACTGCCTTGGGATTGGCAGCGGATGTGATGAAACCACGAGCCCATAAAGCTTTCAAAGATGCCTTCTTGGCAGGTGTCGCTGAACCATGCGCTTTGAAAGAGTTAATGATCTGACGAGTACCTAACCAGACCAAGTAGCTCACGCCGAGCCATTTGATAATGGTGAACCCGTATTTGGAAGCGTTCAAAGCCGCCGCCAAACCAAGCCCCGCCAAGACTATTTGAATAGCATTTGCTGTTAAGTCACCTGCGGCCGTGGCAAGCGACCTCTTAAACCCATTCGACGTGCTTACAGAAAGCATGAGCAGATGGCTTGGCCCCGGTGTACACATGAACAGAAGTACGGTACCAACATACAGAGCCCATGTTTCAATAGTCATTTGAAGTTCCCTCTAATTCAAATATGGCGCGAATATCCTCGAGATCCACTGGACGTGATAGCGCAGATTTATACTGGACCAGATCGTCTTTCAGCATAAGGGGAAGCTCAAGACCCAGCAAAGGTAAGGTCGCGTAGCGAGAAAAATCTATGTCGAGTGGAACCCAGGCCCCGCTGCCTGCATCGAGAATTTTCGCACCGTCAGCGCTCCCTACCTCGACCTTGATACCTTCATACTTGAACTGCACGTAGGTTAGATCCCAGCCTTCCTCCTGCCGGTGAGCTGCGGCTTTGGATATAAACTCCTGGCCGGCTTGAACCACTGACGAAAAGTCCTCACCAGGGACGAAAAGGTCGATGTCATTCAGATCACGCCCAGAGCCATATCCCTTTGCGGCCAGTCCTCCGCAGATCAGAAAGGGGATCTTCCTATCTCTAAGTAACCCCACAATCCATTGGGTTGCTAACTGATGCACGCAGCCTCCGCTTCGCGGATCGCGGGGCAGTAGTCCATCGGACGGAGCTCGATCCCCCAGCCCAACTCCTCGCCCATACGCGCTGCCGGGTGCAGCGAGGCGAGCTTAACTGCTGCGTCGAAGTCCGGCGCTTCGATGATCACCACACCGCCCACGACTTCCTTGGTTTCCGCGAAGGGCCCGTCGGTGACTATCAGTTTGCCGTCCTTGAGGCGCATCGACTTTGAGTCCCAGCTCAGGCTCCCGCCCCATGTGACCTCGCCCGCCGCCTGCATCTCGGCGTCAAAGCTCTTGCACTTCTCCCCAACCTCGGCCAGCTCGTCTTTGCTCATCTGGTTGAATTTTTCTTCGTTTCCGTAGGCCAGCAGCATGTATTTCATGGTGTTTCTCCCAATCGTTGTTTCTTCGAAAACCGTTTATAGGCTTATCTGGTAGTCGCCCGAGTGTTGCGGTTTTCGACAATTGAGCGATTTTCGATGCTGTAAGGAATAAAAACTGTCCCGGTTTTCTCAGGCGCGTCATGGTTATGTAGTCGACGTGCGCTCATTAAACAGAACTCTGTTTGAAAACGGGTCTACCACCTCGAATATCCTGTCGCCCCATGGGGCTGTGGTGATTTCCGGGCGACTGTAGCGGTAGCCACGCGAGGTTATTTCATCGTACAGGCCCTCGAGATCATCCGTGTTCACGAACATTTTGGCGCCGGGCGTGCAGTCCCCTGAGTGCTCGCTGAGGTGAAAAACGAGGTCACCTCTGGAAACCTGCATATAGAGGGGAAAGCCTTCCTCGAAGCGGTGCTCCCAGTCCACCGACATGCCGAGGAACTCTAGATAGAATTCCCTGGCCTTTGCCTCATCAAAAATTCGGATGATTGGGATGGCTTGAAATTGCATTAATGCTCTCCTTGCAGATAATGCGTGCCAGCATGCACGGTTTTTATGGTAGGGAAACCCGGCGAGAAGAAGTCGCTTCTTAACTTTGCTGCATGGTCGACGTGAACGCAGCAGCGCCAAATAACGCGCCACCGCCCAGCTTGTTCAGCCGTTTTCGGGCCTGGAAGTTTTGAATCCTGTAACGCACAACGCCTGCGAAGAGCGCAAACGATGTGATGGTTATGGAGACCACACCCAGGAACGTCACCATCAAGATCAGCAGCTGCGGCATCGCCGCGACGTTGGGATTAACGAACTGGGGGAGGAAGGCCACGAAAAAGACGATATCTTTTGGGTTCAGAGCGGTCACCAGAAACGAGGACTTGAACAGATTCACTTTTGAAATATCCGGCACGGAGATCGGCGACAAACCATGCTCAGGCACTTCTCGCCATGTCTTGATGCCAAGGTAGATCAGATAACCAACACCGAACCATTTAAGAATCAGGAACAGCGTCGCGGACGTTGCCAGAACGGCACCCAGCCCGATCAACGACAACGTCATCGCCACAAAATCTCCGAGCAACACACCGGAAACCAATGGCATAACCGATCTTCTGCCGTGGCTGATGGCCTGGCCAAGCACCAAAATCACGGTTGGCCCGGGAATGATCGCAAAGATAAAAACAACAGATACAAAGGTCACCCATATTTCGAGAGTCATAACGTATCCTTGGGTTTCTGGCGGCAAAGAGACCGAACCGGCTCAATGCGACAAATGCGACCTCTTCGACAAACCGTAGTGCCAGAGCACAGAAACGAAGTGGGCGTTGTTGTTCATGATTAGAAAGTTATACGACCGGTGCGCGCGCGTCCAATCCACTGCTCGCTTCCTTAAGGCCGGTAAAGGCTATGTGGCTCAGGCGCTTGCCGTACGGCGTTTGCGGTAGATAAGAACGTCCCAGCCGCGGTACTTGGTACGGGTATCAATCCTGAACCCCACCTTCTCCGCCACACCAGCAGAAACCACATGGCGGGTTGCGATGATCGCTATGATCGAGTCAATGTGACAGTGCGAGAAGCCGTACTCCAACGCCGCCTCCGCAGCCTCTGACGCCAGGCCTTGCCCCCATACGCTTGGTGCAAGGCGATAGCCGACCTCTATTTCCTGAGCGCCATCAAGATCTACGTGGCTCAACCCGCAAAACCCAATAATCGCCCCGGAAAGACGATCAACAATGGCCCACTGACCAAAACCATGATCCCGGTAAGAGTCCAGGCACCAGTCGATAAACTGCCGGGTATCATCCTCGGTGCATGGCCCATTGGTCGAAAACTCCATGACCTTCGGATCACCAATAATCTCCGCGAGTGCGCCAACATCTTCCGATGAAAACTCGCGCAGTAACAATCTGGGTGTTTCAGCTATGACCATGCGTCTGTCCTTGATGCATTTTGTGTATGACGCCCGCAGCCAGAGAAGGCTCTCGTGCTGGGTTGGCCCGCGAGCACTTACATGTACTACCCGCAATGTTATGAAGTATCCAGCATGCTATATTCACGGACTGCTAGATATAGTTAAACACCGGGTAGCCAGGAGGCAACCTGTAAGAGAAAGGAATTCTCACCATGAGCAAGCTCATCACCGCCTGCGTAGGCGATACGCACGTTTGCCCGATCCCAGGGCACGGTTCTTCCCCCATCCTGCCAAATGGCTGCAGTATTTTCGCTGACGGCAAACCCGTTGCCCGAGTGGGCGATGCCACGGGCTGTGGCGCCATGATCACCCAGGGATACCCAATGGCCTTTGCCGATGGCATGCCCGTGGCGTATCTCAGAAGCCCCACCAACCACGGCGGTTCGATCGTGAGTGGTAATCCGAGGGTTATTCTTGGCGTTGCCACCACCGCCGCGCCAGTTGTGGATTTTGCGGTAGCGGGAGCCCTGGATGACAAGGGCCAACTTACGCCAACGGCAAAAGACCTGCTGGACAAAGACCCACAGGAATTTGTGCGCCGGGCAGCGCAGAAGGGCGCGTTGATTGACGAAGGGTTGCCTGACAAATCACCGGATGATTCGCCCGAAGAAGAGGGTCGTCCCAAAATTCGGGTGGAAGCAGGCATCTTTTTTGATGGCACCGGCAACAACCGCAACAACACCCAAACCTACCAACGACAAATGGATGAATGCCTGACGGCCAATGCTGCTGGAGCAATGTCGGAGGAAGAATGCAGTAGTGAGCTGTCGCAGATCATGGAGGGCAGTTATCTCAATGCCGAGACCAACGTCTCCAAGCTTGAGCGACTTTACCAGCAGGGCCAGTTCCAAAATGATGAATGGGAAAAAGTACACCAAACTGCCACTTATATATCCGGTGTAGGCACAAAAGCCGGAGACCCCGATGACGGCCCGAGTATGGGGCTGGGGCTTGGTGAGCAGGGCGTACTCAAGAAAATCGACAAGGGATGCGGAGAACTGGCGTTTGAAATCGGCAACTCCGTCGCGGACCTAATCGATGAATTGGTCCTTGATGTGTTTGGCTTCAGCCGTGGAGCCGCAACGGCGCGCCACTTCGTTAGCAGGGAGGTCGATGAGAATGGAGCACTGGCCAAAGCTTTCACGCGTGAGGGTATTCCCTGGCCGAAGAAAATCACTGTTCGATTCCTAGGCTTGTTCGATACCGTTGCAGGCGTTTCCGACCTGGGCAACCTCGACTTCTCGGCCCATGACGAGAGAACCGGCCGTATCAACGTCAATTTAAGGCCGGAACAAGTTCAGCGCGCGGTTCAGTTTGTGGCTCGCGATGAGCGACGGCACAATTTCTCCCTGAACAGCCTGCGGAGTAAATCCGGCAACCTGCCCGAACACTTCAGCGAGTGGGTATTGCCGGGGGTACATTCCGACATCGGTGGAGGCTATCCGGATCGTTTCCAGGAACGTATCGAAGTTCGCCCACCCCTAGTTGTCAGGGGTAAAGACCGTCGCAATCCAGAAGCGAGCTTCGAATTCTCGCGCATGTTGCAGGAACGCGCGCTCGTAAAAAATGAGGGATGGATTGGGCCTCTGAACCCACTTGCCACGCTGGAAATCGAAAAGGAGCGTCCACCTGGTCTGCCCGGAGGTGACATTACTCTGCGTCTATGGCTGAATCGTGAGGTCCGGGGAGAGTACTCGCGTATCCCCTTGTATCTGATGCATAAGCTGGCTGTGAATGAGGGGGTTCCCCTGCAGTCTATTAACCCTGATGTGGAAGGTCTTTCCTTGCCAGACGAATTAATGCCTATAGCCAGGAATCTTGCTGCTCACGTCTGGCATGGTAATGAGTTGCTGATGACGCAGGAGTCTAAAGCTTTACTAAAGCAACGGTACATCCATCATTCCGATCATTACCTGAGGATGGGCCCGCTGTACCCCTTCAGACCCGCCAAGAACGGTCGTCGCGCGATTCATCCGAACAAGGGACAGTGGATTGAAGGGGAATATCATGAGTATTAAGAATCTCGCAGTCAGCTTATGCCTCCTGATACTTCTGGGGTGTTCGGAGCAAACAGAATCGGAAGGGCCAATGCATGGCCCGAATTCCATTTATCGGAGTATCTCCATTGTCGTGCCGAAACACTATGATGCGTGGGTAGAGACCCTAATCCTCGAGTCTGTCTCAGGGGACATTGGTTGGCGTGCGCCCATTGGTATCGTTACATGCTGCTGGGAGGATCCGTCTGGCAAGAATGCAGAATGGCAGGCTATGCCAGGACTGCTACTAATAAAGTGGTTTTCGTTTGCGGAGCAACAATCCTATAGAGCGTTGATACGACTTGAAAATGCGCGCGAAATTGAAGAAAAAATGAAGGAAGTAGCATCTTTCGAGCGTTATGGCGAGATTGTTGACCGCCCCCGGTACAACCTTGTTTTTGGCTTGGCACCGGGCGGGGCTGTGGTTGTGTGGATCATGAACCGTGCGGAAAATGCTATTGAGGTTGGGCGGTACGAAGCCGAGCCTTACAACAACGAAGAGTCGGACTATTCTCAGTGGGTAGACGAATACATGGAGAGAGAGGGCGAGTATCTCAGAGAACATGGGATCAAACTGGACGGTTGGTAGGCATTACGTCTGACTTACCCCGGCGCCCGAGAATCACATCCGAAGATACCCCAGTAGCAATTACCATGCAGCTTAAAAACCAATTCGGTGATTACACGGAATCCGAGTTTCTTGGTCTGTTGAGCGACATAGTTGAGGTGAATGGACCGGAGGAGTATCAGGATCAGTTGCTGGAGCACTTTATCCAGGTTACGGAACACCCGCTAGGTTCTGATTTGATCTATTACCCAGAGAATCCGGCTGATGCAACGCCAGAGCGAATTCTCGAAATCGTCAAGGAATGGCGCACCCGGAACGGACTGTCCGGTTTCGAAGATCAAGACTGCCCGGCCATTTCCGTTATCTGAGTGATGGGTTAGGTCCCGTATTCACGCTCATCAGGTGACGAGAAGCACGGAGGGGGCGGGCCGCTAGCCAACTGCCTCGGTCCTTTTCGTTGGATGCCGGTTATCCATTACACCCCAAATACAGACGCACAGCCCCTATTTTCGGTCAGATAGTCTTGTTCTACAGGAGGCATCCCGATACCTTATTTGTTAGACTGAAAAAACCGTAAATTGGCGTGTTAATATATGACCACGTTTGCAGCACCATCTGAGGATTCCAATTGCCGCCTTACCCTCAAAACGCTTTAGCCGCCAAGCTCGCGCAACATTCAGCCCGTTCGAATCCGGCAGCATTAGACATTTGATGAAACCAAAAATAATGAGCATTGACGTTTTCGATTTTTTCTCGGGATGTGGGGGCACCAGCAAGGGGTTCGAGCTTGCTGGCATGCGGCCTGTTTTTGCACTGGACTTCGACGAAGGCTCTTCAAAGACCTTCATAGAAAACTTTCCAGAAGTCGAATTTAGCCTGTCTGACATCAAGAATTTTGACTCGGATATTGTCGGCGATCTGATTAATCGAGACAACGCAACACTGTTCTGTGGTTGTGCTCCTTGCCAGCCGTTCACAAAGCAAAATACACGAAAGCCAGAAGGCGCAACTGACCCAAGGCGCTCACTTCTTGCCAAGTTTGGTGATCTTGTTGAGGCTTATCTTCCAGACTATGTATTTGTAGAGAATGTGCCCGGCATGCAGAGAGTGTCGGGCAGCAGCACATTAAATCGGTTCTCGAACAAATTAAAGCGGCTTGGCTATGATGCCGAAATTGGAATTGTGGAATCCCAGAACTACGGAGTACCGCAGAGGCGTAGACGCTTGGTTCTTCTTGCCTCGAGGCATGGAAAAATTACATTCCCTAGTGCAAGCAACGGAGTTGAGCGTGGAAAACCGTATAGCACGGTTCGTGACTGGATTTCTGGCTTCCCGCCGATCGCTGCGGGAGAGACGCATCCAGATATACCAAACCATCAAGCCGCAAATCTGTCCGAATTGAACCTGAAACGGATTATGGCAACGCCGCCGGAAGGCTCCAGATCGGATTGGCCCGAGGAACTTCGTTTAGATTGCCACAAAGATGGCTACTCTGGACATACTGACGTATACGGTCGCATGAGGTGGGACGGACCAGCGACAGGGCTAACGACCCGTTGCATCAGCCTGTCGAACGGTCGATTTGGGCATCCGGTTCAACATCGAGCGATAAGTATCAGGGAAGCAGCCTCAATTCAGACTTTTCCAGAAGATTTCAAGTTTTTCGGCTCATTGGTCTCGCAAGCCAAACAAATCGGAAACGCGGTTCCCGTCCAGCTTGCAAAGGCATTCGGTAGTCAAATTGTTGCCCATGCCGGCCAACGTGTGGGGTAGAGTATGGCCAAATTCCAGACCAGAGCCCGAACCGTTGACATGCTCGGGCGCCAGCAGATTGCAAACGTCTCGACTGCTATCAGTGAACTCTTTAAGAATGCTCACGACGCTTATGCTGAAAATGCCGAAGTAGATTATTTCAGGTCGGACAATTTACTTGTAATTCGCGACAACGGCGTTGGGATGACCCCTGATGAGTTTGAAAGCAGGTGGCTCGTCCTGGGAACCGAGAGTAAATATGCTCCCCAAGGCTCGAAAGCCGACTCATACCGCCCCTCTGGCAAGCCTGAGCGCGCCATCATGGGTGAAAAGGGGATTGGGCGCTTGGCAATCGCGTTGCTTGGCCGCCAAGTGCTCATTCTTTCGCGTGCAGAACGTCACGGGAAACAGCACGACCTTGTAATGTGTTTCATACACTGGGAACTGTTCGAAATATCAGGTGTGAATCTTGAGGAAATTGAGATACCAACAAAGACTATCCCCGGCGGCCAGCTCCCCACATCGGATGATGTCGATGAGTTAATCGAACAGGTCAGAAACAACGTAACCACACTATCTCACAAGGCCGAGAAGGCCCAAATAGACAGAATAAATAGGGATATCTCGGACTTTCAAGTTGATCCCAGCGATTTAGAAGAGTTTCTCGGAGGACTTAGTCTCAACGACAATCAGCCAGGGACACATTTCTTTGTCGCGCCAGCCGACGAAGGTATTGCACTTGAGGTTGAACGCGAACGTAACCAAGGAAAGAAGGATTTCACCAAATTTCTTCTTGGGTTCTCGAACGATGTGTTTCGAGAGGTTCCCCCGCCTCCAATTGAAACCGCATTCCGCTATTGGCCAAGCGATAGCACGTATGACGATTTGATTGGCCATGGTGAATTTTTTACGCACGATGATCTTAACACTGCGGATCACAGGATCAGCGGACGGTTCGACGAATTCGGCCAGTTTAGAGGTGATATCCGAATATACGATGAAGAATTTACCGATCATGTCATTCCGTGGGCGTCAGGACAGGGGCAGTACACCAGATGTGGCCCTTTTGAAGTTGAGTTTGGTTATGTTATGGGCGTTCAGCGCGAGACAAGTCTGCCACCGGAAGAGTGGAGAAGAATAACATCTAAGCTCGACAAAATTGGTGGTGTATATGTATATCGAGACCGAATTCGCATCCTGCCGTATGGTAACTCAGACGTTGACTGGCTGAATATTGAAGAGCGTCGCACGAAAGGCGCTTCCTACTATTTCTTTTCCCATCGGAGAATATTTGGAGCAGTCAAACTCACAAGAGAAGAGAATGGTTTACTGCATGAGAAAGCAGGCCGTGAAGGCTTTCAACAGGACAAGGCATACAGGCAGTTAAAGGATATTCTCGAGAACCTATTTTTGCAGCTCGCAGCTGACTTTTTCAGGGAAAGCGGAGATTTCTCTGAATATTACAGTGACCAACGCGCTGAGTTGGAGCGGTTAGAACTTGCTCGTCGGAAAAGAGAGAAGCAAGTATCAACGAAGCGGAAGAACATTGCAGCTGATCTGGAAAGCTTTTTTGATCGGGTAAATGCCGGCCTGCCTGAAACTGAGTTGTCGAATCTGAAAGAGACTATCAACCAGCGTATGGAATCGGCGTCCAGGATGAAGGACCCCGACCTAGCGTCGTCTGCTCTGCTGGATGCAGAGAGAGAGGCAAACCGCCTGCTCGCGGAAATTCGTGAGAGCTATCGTTTGTCCAAGCCTCGGGGAGTTGGTCTCTCAAAGGCGCTTCAACGGGAGTGGAACGCCTACTCATCCGAAGTCCAAAGGCTCGACCAAGAGGTCTTCAGCCCATTTTCGCATGAGGTATCGCAGACTCTCGGCGCCGTGGCCAAAGAGGCAAAGCTTTATGTGGATCAGCGGAAAAGGCTGGGCGCTCTGATTAAGCAGCAGGCAGAAAGCGGCAAGAAATTGGTTACGCAGGAAGCAGGCGAAGTCAGAAGCTCAGCTGAAGAAACGCGCTCTTCGGCCTTAAAATTTGCCCGAAACGCGATCAGGGATATGCAAGATACTATTTCTGGCGTCGAAGTTGATTTTGCGCAGCGGGATCTTGTAGGGCTTTCCGAAAACGAACTCGAAAGGCTCCGTGATAGCTTCGAGGGACGAATCGAAGCTGTAGGCAGGAAAAATCGAGAGACGCTCTCCAAAATTCGTGACATGCTCACCGCGATTTCCAGTAATATTGCACACGGCGCAGATATCGCGGATTCCGATATGGTTGAAGCTATGGATCAAGAGCTTCAGGAACTGAGAGAGCAGTCAGACTCAGATGCGGATATGGTTCAACTTGGTCTTGCAGTAGCAATTATCAACCATGAATTTGAATCTGCAATCAAGGGCGTAAGAAGATCGCTGCGGGAACTTCGCCCATGGGCAAGCTCCAACGACGAGTTGGCTGGTCTTTACCAAGACATTCGTAATAACTTTGACCACTTGGATGGGCATCTCAATTTATTCACGCCACTACAGCGGCGACTTTATCGAAAAGCAATACCGATAAAGGGCTCTGACATAAGCCACTATCTACGAACACTCTTTGAAGTCCGCTTTAAACGACATGATATAGAGATGTCGGCGACTGAAGCATTTCTTTCCGCTGAAGTAACAAGCTTTCCGTCAACCCTATACCCCGTTTTTGTAAATATTATCGACAATGCAATATTCTGGCTAACAGATTTGAAAGGTGAAAAGCGTATTGAGCTTGACGCCAATGATCAAGGGTTTTTGATCAGGAACAACGGTCCCGCAATAGGTGAACGTGATCGGCTGGCTATCTTTGAGCAAGGCTTCACCAGAAAGCCAGGTGGTCGAGGTTTAGGGCTGTTTATCTCTAGAAAGGCCTTGCGGAAGGAAGGGATGGACATCGAGGTTTTACCTAACCCCGATAAAATCGGGGCGGTTATGATGATAAAGTGGCCGGAGGACGACGATGCTTCCTGAAAGCGTTGAAAGATATTCGAGGCACGCGGCAGAGATGTTTATTCAGACCGCAGTCTTCGTCGATGACAGAATCTACGAGCAACAATCGAAAACCTCTGGTGATACCAAGAAAGTCGTCACTCCTAAGACTCGTAAAAAAGCTATCAGAAGCGCGAACGAAGCAAAGCCAGTTCAGGAAGTGGAAGTTGGCGAAGCAGATAGCTTGCCAGACGCTCGTGATATCGTAACGAGCTTTGCGAAGAAGCAAATCGTTTGCTCTCTTTATCAGCCGAAGGAGGCGGCAAAATACTCGCCGGAGTCCGACATATTCCCGCTCTGTCGCGCAGCAGATGTCGTCATTCTAGACTGGGATCTTTTTGGTGATGGCGGGAAGCGGGCAATAGAGCTGGCTAACGGTTTGGTAACACAGGCAGCCAAAGATGTTCCCGAACAGCTTAGACTGATACTTGTATACACGCAGGAGACCAATCTTTTCGAGGTCGCGAACCAGCTCTACGAAAAAATTAACGCCAGTATCGGTGAGGCCATTGAACCTCGGCCCGAGGACGGTGGTCTGGCATTTCACACTGAGAATAGTCGAGTGGTCGTTTTAGGAAAGCCAGGTCGCACTCGCGCACAAGATCAAGAGGCCTTTGTCGTTAATGAACGTGATCTTGCGGATGCCGCAGTGAAGGAGTTTGCTAGACTGGCTTCCGGCCTTCTTCACGCGGCGACCTTGCTAGGTCTTTCAGAGATAAGAAACAATAGTCGAAAGATTCTCTCTAAGTTCAATAGTGAATTGGATCCGGGGTTCCTCACCCACCTTTCAATGTCTCTTCCCGAGGAGGATGCATCATCACATGTCATCCCGTTGCTTGTATCGGAAATCGAGTCTGTTCTTGAAGATGCGCTGCCCAAACCACTAGTACCCAAGAAACTGTTGCTGGACTGGTGTGAAAATGTTTGGGAACCCGGTGAGCACTTGGAGGGCATTTTCAACAAGAGAGGTGTGGATTATAGGAAGATAGCAAAACTGCTATGCACCAAGGGATTCAAGGAAGCCAGGGCTACGGAGGACTCAACGCCCAATCCCGACGCAGAGAAGAGAAAGAATAAGAACACTAGAAAGGCGGCACAGGTCTTTCTGCCTTCGGCGACTTCGGACGCTAACCAACGCTTCTCCCACCTGATGTCGAGTCGGACATTTTATGGCGATAAGGACAAAACCCTAAAACTGGGTAGTATCATTCACCAAAAAGAGGAAGATATCTATTTTCTCTGTATCCAGCCCATTTGCGATAGTGTGCGTTTGCGGAAGGAGCGAGTTTTCGTATTCGTTCGGATGGAACAAGGTGGCAGAGGTGATGGTGATGATGCATCCCACGTAATCATCCGGTCAGATGGTACTGTTCAGGAGCTCGTCTTCCAGCCTAAGTCCTACCTCTGCTTTACTTCCGTATTTTCACCGGACGGTACAGCCCAAGAAATCGTTGCGAAACCTGACGACCAAGGAGCCCCATTCTTTGAAAGCATAGACGGGAAAAGGTTCTACTGGGTTGACCAGCTTAGGACTTCTCACGCGCAGAGAGCCGTTGAACGCTTTGCAAGTGATTTGTCGCGGGTCGGTCTAACTGAAGCAGAATGGCTAAGGCGGTTGGACAGAAGTTAACGAGGTCCATGTCTGTCAAAAGCTGTGTCAAGGCCTAACCCAAAATTTCCAAATAGGAGAGTTGTTGCATTTTTCTATACTAAACTCGGGCCTACGGCACGGTTTGTAGGTATCCACTCTATGTTCTTCGTGCCTACAAGTTTTCCTATTAAACTTACTAATATCGATAATTCCTAGATTAGTTCAGCCGCATCCGCTCCCAAGCCCACATTATTTATATTATTCTGGGCTTATGGCACTTGTTATGTCATCTCACAGTTTGATATTGCAGTCTCAAGTAGCCGCTTCACGTTATCTTTGAAGTCCTTGACTCGTTCGGATGTTGCAAATGGGGGAACGGAGCGTTTTAAGATCGCCTCAATATCCGCCCTACGCAAAGATGTTGACCCACGTCCACTGTAACAATAAGCAGTATTCCAATCCTGATGAGGAACCTTGATAATTTCGTGACGTGCGAATTCGATTACCAATTTATTGAACTGCCTACGAATGCTATTTAAGCTTTCTCTTTTGAAGGTGTCGCTTACTTCTTGCTTCCAGGCTATAGGCTCAGCTATGAACCTCTCCATCTCCTCATTCAATTTTTCTTCAAAATCCGTTATCGGAGTAAACATCCTAAAGCCGTCAATACCCATATCCATTCTGAGATTGAAGGCCTCAACTGTTTTCCAGTGCTGCGCGGACAGCATATCGCGATACAGGTCATTAAATTTCTTAGTTGACTCAACAAGAAAGGCAGAAAGCATTTCGAAGTCATAGACTGGGGCCACAAAGGATCGCTGGAAGCGCGATATCTCATGCGCCTGATCGAAAACTCTGCTTACCTGCTGTTTCCCTGTTTCAGACATTCCTTCATTTTGAAGACTTCCAAGGAATAAAATCTTGTTTTCATCCGGTTCAACATCAAGACCATCATCACGCAAAGAAGCTAGTACATTTGCTAAGCCATCTCTGACATCCTCAACTCGATCCTCATCAGTAGGAGCTTCCGAATCGTATGGTTCGACTTCGTCGAGTTTAGTGAAAAGCAAAAACAGTTTATCGCCATAGCCACGTTGAAAAATGCTTTTCAGTGCGCTTTTCCCCCCTGCAATAAAAGGCTTCTTGCTCTCTTCTATTAAAAGAATTGCATCGGAATCATAAAAATAGTCGTAATGTCTAGAGTCTAATTGTCCCGCTTCTTTCGTATCGTGACCTATACCTTCACCATCAATAATAATTGCTTCTACACCTTCTCGTAGCCAAGGAGCCTTTAAGTTTCCGCGTATCCGAGCGTATTCAATGACAGGCGATATTGAGTCGATTTCGCTTGACAGCAACGCTTTGCATTTTTTTACGAAATGCTCTCTTTCCGTTGTTTCATACTTATGGAGCCTCCACTCTGGCCCCAAATTTTCGCCGTCGCATGATTCTGCGGTAACTCGTTGAATTTCTGATATTACGGCGTCGCGAATATCAGAATACGGGGCGCCAAGTTCTGATATTACAAATTCCGTGAAGATATCAGTTTCGTCTTTGTCTTCTGGAAAATCTTGTTGATAGGCGTGAACACCATTCTCTAAGGCTGGAAGCAAATTGGCTATTTGATCGGCTATATGTCCTGAAAGCTCTGTTGAAAGAAGATAATAAAGACGGAATCTTTGATCGCTGGTTTGGCGGATGTTTTTTATTATTTTATCTTCGGCCCGATCTTTGTAGAACTTACCAATCGCATCTTTGAGGATTTCATCTACGTAGCTCTCAATTTCTGAGATGGGCTTCAGTACTACCGTAAGATCAAAGCCTCTTCCATTGTGTATTACGTATTCAGTTGGTGCTACCGTTGTTCGTTTTTGACGGGTTGTTGGGAATTTGCTTTCTTCTGTGCCAAGAAGCTTTCTGATAACTGTGGTTTTACCGGCTCCGGTGTCACCAAGAAAATACAATTTTGGCAAATCAAGAGGAGCAGGGCTTACCATATTTAACTCGTTTTGAATTTCTTGGTAGCGGCTCATAGCTCTACGCTCCTTTTACGTTTTGATTATTCAGGCGTAACAGGGATTTCATGGCGGCTATACTCCTGAAACAAATTCGGCTGCTTCATTATTACGATTCCGCTTTTAAATGAATAACAAAAAACAGCAAAAATCAATATGTTGGAATGCGGCTGATCAGTATTCCTGTGATCTCGCCGCACAATAACGAAGCGCGCTTCATGGTTCCAGCCTCTTTGAGAGAGTATACGCAGCGTACACAAATAACAAACCCCAGCACATGGCTAGGGTTTGAGGTAGGAAAGGACTAGAAGAGGGGCGTTACCGCTTCAACCCCATCTCCTCAATAGAAATCTCCCGCATCTTGAACTTCTGAATCTTCCCGGTGACGGTCATCGGGAATTCATCCACGAACTTGTAGTTCCTGGGGATCTTGAAGTGGGCGATTTTGCCTTTGCAGAATTCCCGCAGTTCGTCGCTGGTCACCGGGTCTGCGTCCGGGTTGAGTTTCACCCAGGCGATGAGTTCTTCGCCGTATTTGTCGTCGGGAATGCCGGTGACCTGCACTTCCTCGATGGCGGGGTGGGTGTAGAGGAATTCCTCGATTTCTTTCGGGTAGATGTTCTCGCCGCCGCGGATGACCATGTCCTTGATGCGGCCGACGATCTGGATGTAGCCGTCTTCGTCCATGGTGGCCAGGTCGCCGGTGTGCATCCAGCCGGCGCTATCGATGGCTTCGCGGGTTTTCTCGTCGTTGTTCCAGTACTTCAGCATCACGCTGTAGCCACGGGTGCACAGCTCGCCGATTTCGCCGCGTGGGACCACGTTGCCGTTGCCGGGGTCGACGATCTTGGTTTCCAGGTGTGGCTGGGTGCGGCCCACGGTGGTGACCTGTTTCTCGAACGGGTCCAGGGAGCTGGTCTGGGTGGACACGGGGCTGGTTTCGGTCATGCCGTAGGCGATCTGCACTTCTTTCATGTTCATCTTGCCGTTGACCTTTTTCATCACCTCTGCCGGGCAGATGGAACCAGCCATGATGCCGGTGCGCAGGGTGGAGAGGTCGTAGGTCTCGAAGTCCGGCTCGGCCAGTTCGGCGATGAACATGGTGGGCACGCCGTACAGGGCGGTGGCTTTTTCCTGATGCACGGCCTGCAGTACGGATTGGGGCTCGAAGCCTTCACCCGGGTAGATCATGGTAGCGCCGTGGGTGATGCAGCCCAGGTTGCCCATCACCATGCCGAAGCAGTGGTACAGGGGCACGGGAATGACCAGGCGGTCTTTCTCGGTGAGCAGTTGGCTCTCCGCCACAAAGTATCCGTTGTTGAGGATGTTGTGGTGGGTGAGGGTGGCGCCCTTGGGGTTGCCCGTGGTGCCGGAAGTGAACTGGATGTTGATGGGGTCATCGAACTGCAGTTGGCCCTGTACCTTGTCCAGTTCTTCCTGGCTGACGTCGCTGGCGAAGCCGACGAACTCAGCCCAGGTCCACATGCCGTCGTGCTTGTCTTCGTCCAGGTTCACCACGGTGCGCAGCTCGGGCACTTTCTGGGCCTTGAGCTTGCCCGGGGCGGCGGCTTTCAGTTCGGGGGCCAGGTCGTAGACCATCTTGCGGTAGTCAGAGGCCTTGAAACTGTCTGCCGTGACCAGTACGGAGATACCGGACAGGTTCATGGCGTAGTCCAGCTCATGCACGCCGTAGGCCGGGTTGATGTTGACCAGAATGGCGCCCACTTTGGCGGTGGCGAACTGGGTGACGGTCCACTCGTAGCGGTTGGGGGACCAGATGCCTACGCGGTCGCCGCGTTTGACGCCGATGGCCATGAAGGCGCGGGCGGCTTCGTTGACCTTTTCCACGAACTCTTTATAGGTCCAGCGGATGTCCTGGTGCAGGGCAACCAGGGCTTCGGTATCCGGGTATTTCTCGGCGGTGCGGTCGAGCATTGCGCCGATGGTCATGCCCAGCAGGGGTACTTCGGAGGTACCGCTGGTGTAGCTGGGAAGAGTCATGCTCATGGTGTCTGCCTCCATTGTTTTTGTCGTCGAGGGCAAGCAGTGTGGAATCTGCTAGCGACTCTGGCTGTGATACTCAGGGTTCGGTTGCATATCGCTGGCGATGGCCACGCGATTGGACATGTTGTAGAAACCGATCAGGTTGCTCAGGTCCCAGATGGCACTGTCGCTGAGGCCTGCGTCCCGCAGGGCCTGGGTGTGCTCTTCGGTAACGGTGGCCGGGGAGCGGGTGAGGTGCGATGCGAAATCGAGCATGGCGCGCTGGCGCTTGTCGAGTTTGGCGCTGCGGTAGTTCATCACCATGTGTTCGCCCAGCACGGGGTCGCCACTCAGCACCCGCACGGCAGCACCGTGGGCCACCAGGCAGTAGAAGCACTTGTTTTCGGAGGACACCACAACAGCGACCATCTCGCGTTCCAGTTTGCTGAGTTCGCCTTCGCCGAGCATCAGTTCGTTGTAGAGCCGGGTAAAGCCCTCAAGCTGCTTCAGGTTCTGGCTGTACGCGGTCAGAACATTGGGGATCATGCCGAGTTTTTCCTGGCAGATCTGGAAGTACTTCTGGGTGTCTTCCGGCATGTCCTTGATCTCGGGGATCGGGAGATCCAGGGCGACGACGTTGTTGTGATGGCTCATGAGCAGTTTCCTCCGAGAGCTTGGCCGACTTTTGAGCCGTTATGGCGTTTGAGTTGTCCACTGATCCACTCGCCGGTGGTGACCAGTTTGTCCAGATCGACGCCGGTCTTGATGCCCAATCCGTTCAGAAGGTATAGCACGTCTTCCGTGGCGACGTTGCCGGAGGCGCCCTTGGCGTAAGGGCAGCCGCCGAGGCCGGCAACAGACGCATCAATCACCGAGATGCCTTCTTCCAGCACCGCGTACAGATTGGCCAGTGCTTGGCCGTAGGTGTCGTGGAAGTGGGCGGCCAGCTTTTCGATGGGCACTTCGGCGGCAACGGCTTCGAGCATGCGCTTGGCTTTCAAAGGGGTGCCCACGCCGATGGTGTCGCCCAGGGAGATTTCGTAGCAGCCGAGTTCGGCCAGGGCCTTGGCGACTTTGGCCACCTGCTCGGGGGCGATGTCGCCCTCGTAGGGGCAGCCGAGCACGGTGGAGACGTAACCCCGCACCGGGATGTGGTGCTGTTTGGCCGCTTCCATCACCGGCAGGAAGCGTTCAAGGCTTTCGGCGATGGAGCAGTTAATGTTTTTCTGGCTGAACGATTCCGACGCAGCCCCGAACACGGCGACTTCATCCACCCCGGCCGCCAGGGCGTTTTCGAAGCCCCTGAGGTTGGGGGTGAGCACGGAGTAGCGCACACCGGCTTTACGCTTGATGCCAGCCATCACCTCGGCGGCGTCACCCATCTGGGGCACCCATTTCGGGGACACGAAGCTGGCGGATTCGATGTGGTTGAGGCCACAGTCGGCCAGCCGGTCGATCAGGCCGGTCTTGATGGCGGTGTCGATCACCGGGCCGGGTTCGTTCTGAAGGCCGTCCCGGGGGCTCATTTCAACCAGTCTTACCTGGGTCGGAAAGGCCATTAGCTTGCCTCCTCGTCGTCGGTGACTTCGATGGCGATCAGTTCAGCGCCTTCGGACACCTGATCGCCTTCGGCGAAGAAGATGTCGGTCACCACACCGTCGGCCGGGGCCTTGATGGCGTGCTCCATTTTCATGGCTTCCATGATCACCAGGCTCTGGCCGGCGGTCACGGTGTCGCCTACCTTGGTCTGTACCGCCACGATGGCACCGTTCATGGGCGCGGCCAGGCTGCCTTCACCGGCCATTTCCTCGAAGCCGTAGGTTTCGCGGTAGAGGACGCACTGGAAGGTGTCACCTTCGTAGAAGAGCACCAACTGATCGTTGTGCAGGTTGCCGTGAACGCTGATGCGGTGGCCGTTGATGACCGCCTGCAGGTAGTCGTCGTCCAGCTTCGCCGTCAGGTTGTAGACACTGTCACCAACAAAAACCTGATAGCGGTCGTCCCGTTCCAGCACTTTGAGTTCGTGGATATCCTCACCCACCTGCAGTTGCAGGGGCTGGGCGTATTCCGAGTTCATGCGCCAACTGTTCTGGCGGCCAAACGGGGACCAGGGATCGGTGCTGATCACTTCCCGGGACTTGCGCTGTTCCAGCACGAAGCCGGCGGCCAGTACCAGGGCTTTGTGGGTGTCCAGTCGGGATTTCGGGAACAGCAGTTCGCGATGGTCCTCGATAAAGCCGGTGGTCAGATCCGCTTCCCGGAACGGCTGGGCGTCGGCCAGGGCGTGGAGGAAACGGATGTTGGTCTTCACGCCGGCAATGCGGTAGTGCTCCAGAGCCTGCACCATGCGGTTGATGGCCTGGTCTCGGGTTTCGTCCCACACGATCAGTTTGGCGATCATCGGGTCGTAGTGGATGCTGATGTCGTCGCCTTCGGTGACGCCAGTATCCACCCGTACATGGGCGCTTTCATCGGGCGTGCTCAGGTAGCGCAGGTTGCCGGTGGCGGGCAGGAAGTCCTGGTCCGGGTCTTCGGCGTAGATGCGCGCTTCCAGGGCGTGGCCCCGGGTTTTCACCTGGGCCTGTTCCAGCGGCAGCGCATCGCCCCAGGCGACTTTCAACTGCCATTCCACCAGGTCCTGGCCGGTGACCATCTCCGTCACGGGATGCTCCACCTGCAGGCGGGTGTTCATCTCCATAAAGAAGAAAGAACCGTCCACGTCGTAGAGGAATTCCACCGTGCCAGCGCCCACATAGTTGATGGCCTGGGCAGCTTTGACGGCCGCCTCGCCCATGGCTTTGCGGGTGTCGTCGCTCAGGCCGGGAGCGGGGGCTTCTTCCAATACTTTCTGATGGCGGCGCTGAACCGAACAGTCGCGCTCGGCCAGGTAGACGCCTTTGCCGCTCTTGTCGCAGAACACCTGAATTTCCACGTGGCGTGGCTGGGTCAGGTAGCGTTCGATGAGCATGTCGGGGTTGCCGAAGGCGTTCTTCGATTCCCGTTTGGCCGCTGCCAGGGCGTCGTCGAAGTCTTCCATGCGCTCGACCACGCGCATGCCTTTACCACCGCCGCCGGCGACGGCTTTCAGCAGCAGCGGGAAGCCGCACTTCTCGGCTTCTTTGCGCAGGGTCTCCGGCGACTGGTCGTCACCGTGGTAACCGGGCACCAGCGGCACACCGGCTTTTTCCATAATGGCCTTGGCGGCGGACTTGGAACCCATGGCCGCGATAGCGGAGGAGGGCGGGCCAATGAACACGATGTTGTTGGCTTCGCAGGCTTCGGCGAACTGGGTGTTCTCGGAGAGGAACCCGTAGCCCGGATGCACTGCCTGGGCGCCGCTTTCTTTCGCCACCTCAATGATCTTGTCGGCTTTCAGATAGCTCTCGGAGCTGGCTGCGGGGCCGATGTTGAAGGCTTCGTCAGCCATGGCGACATGGCGCGCGTCGGCGTCGGCGTCCGAGTAGACAGCGACAACGCGAATGCCCATGCGGTGGGCGGTCTGTATGATCCGGCAGGCGATTTCGCCCCGGTTGGCGATCAGGATTTTGCTGAACATGGTTATTCTTCCTCCGGAACCCAGTTGGCCTTGCGTTTGTTCAGGAAGGCACCAAGTCCCTCCTGCCCTTCGGCACCCACCCGGATGTCGGCAATGCGTTGTGCGGTATCGTCGATCACATCGGCGCTGATCGGCTTGTGGCTGACGGCAAACACCAGATCTTTAGCCGCTTTCATGGCTTCTGGGCCGTTGATGGCCAGTTGCTGCAGCATCTCGTTACAGCGTGCGTCCATGGCCTCAACATCGTCACAGACGATGTGCACCAAGCCGTATTCCTGCGCCTGCGTTGCGGTAAACACTTCGGCAGACAGGAAGTAACGGCGGGCCTGGCGCTCGCCAATGGCGCGTACCACGTAAGGGCTGATCACAGCGGGGATCAGGCCGAGTTTCACTTCGCTCAGGCAGAAGCTGGCCTTGTCGGTGGCCAACACGATGTCGCAGCAGGCGACCAGGCCGACAGCACCACCGAAGGCGGCGCCCTGCACCAGGCCGATCACCGGCTTGGACAGGTGGTTGAGCACGTTCATCAGCCGCGCCAGTTCCCGCGAGTCGTCCAGGTTTTCCTGGCGGCTGTTGTCCGCCATGCGGCGCATCCAGCCCAGGTCCGCCCCGGCGGAGAAGTGTTTGCCTTCGGAGCGCAGGATGACGACCTTCACGTTGTTGTCAGCGTCGACGTTCTCAAGCGCAGTAATCAGCTGCTGGATGATCACGTCGTCGAAGGCGTTGCGCTTGTCCGGGCGGTTGAGAACCACCTCGGCAATGCCGTCGGACCGGTGTCTGAGCAGGACTGCGGATTCGTTGTCTGTCATGTCAGTCTCCCCGATTACATCCGGAACACGCCGAAGCGTGTTGGCTTGGCCGGGCGGTTAAGGGTGGCGGACAGGCTGAGGGCAACCACTTCCCGGGTCTGGGCCGGGTCGATCACGCCGTCGTCCCACAGCCGCGCGCTGGCGTAGTAGGGGTGGCCCTGGTGTTCGTAGGAGTCGACGATGGGCTTCTTGAACTCAGCCTCTTCCTCGCTGCTCCATTCCTGGCCTTTGCGCTCCATGCCTTCACGCTTGACGGTGGCGAGTACGCCGGCGGCCTGTTCGCCGCCCATCACGGAGATGCGGGCGTTGGGCCACATCCACAGGAAATCGGGGCTGTAGGCGCGGCCGCACATGCCGTAGTTGCCGGCGCCAAAGCTGCCGCCGATCAGTACGGTGATCTTGGGCACCTCGGCGCAGGCCACGGCCATGACCATCTTGGCGCCGTGCTTGGCGATGCCTTCGGATTCGTGCTTCTGGCCCACCATGAAGCCGGTGATGTTCTGCAGGAACAGCAACGGGATGTTGCGCTGGCAGCACAGCTCAATGAAGTGCGCGCCTTTCTGGGCAGACTCGCTGAACAGGATGCCGTTGTTGGCGATGATGCCCACCGGGTAGCCGTGGATATGGGCAAAACCGGTCACCAGGGTCTGGCCGTAGTAGCGTTTGAATTCGTCGAATTCGGAGCCGTCGACGATGCGGGCGATGACGTCGCGCACGTCGAACTGTTTACGCAGGTCGGTGCCGACAATGCCGTAGATTTCTTCGGCGTTGTACAGCGGTGCCTTGGGTTTGCGGATCTCCACGTCGGCCGGTTTGCGGCGGTTGAGATTGGAGATGCAGCGACGGGCGATTTCCAGGGCGTGGGCGTCGTTCTCGGCGTAATGATCGGCCACCCCGGAGACTTTGCAGTGCACGTCGGCGCCGCCCAGGTCTTCGGCGCTGACGACTTCACCGGTAGCAGCTTTCACCAGTGGCGGGCCGGCCAGGAAGATGGTGCCCTGGTTGCGTACGATGATGGATTCGTCGGCCATGGCGGGTACGTAGGCACCGCCGGCGGTGCACAGGCCCATGACGACGGCGATCTGGGGGATGTCATCGGCAGACATGCGGGCCTGGTTGTAGAAGATGCGGCCGAAGTGGTCGCGGTCCGGGAAGACGTCGTCCTGTCGTGGCAGGTTGGCGCCGCCGGAGTCGACCAGGTAGATGCAGGGCAGGCGGTTCTGCAGGGCGATTTCCTGGGCGCGCAGGTGTTTCTTGACCGTGAGCGGGTAGTAGCTGCCGCCTTTAACGGTGGCGTCGTTGGCGATGATCATGCATTCGGTGCCGGAGACGCGGCCGACGCCGGCGACGACGCCTGCGGCCGGGACTTCTTCATCGTAGACGTTGTAGGCGGCGAACTGGCCGACTTCCAGGAAGGGGGAACCGTCGTCCAGCAGGCGGTTGATGCGCTCCCGGGGGAGCAGTTTGCCGCGGGCGATGTGGCGTTCCTGGTAGGAGGGGCCGCCGCCTTGCTGGATGGTGGTCACTTTGTCCCGCAGGTCGGCCACGGCCTTGGCCATGGATTCCTGGTTCGCCTGGAATTCTTCGGACCTTGGGTTAACTTTGCTTTGCAGTATCGTCATTTTCCTGGCCTCGAGTTACGGGGCTTCGGGACTGACAGGGTGTCTTTCCGGGACACGCTACGAGCACATCCATGTGCGCTTGACTCCGGCCATCCATGGCCGGAGACATTCCCGGAAAGACACCCCGCCAGTCCCTCGTCATACTTTGGGTGCTGGCCTCTTTAAAGCTGTAAGGACCAGTGGCTTTGAGCTGCTTTATCAGTTGTTCAGGTACAGCTCGCGACCGATCAGCATCCGGCGGATTTCGGACGTGCCAGCGCCGATTTCATACAGCTTGGCGTCCCGCAGCAAACGGCCTGTCGGGTACTCGTTGATGTAGCCGTTACCGCCCAGCAACTGGATGGCGTCGAGGGCCAGCTTGGTGGCCATTTCGGCGGAGTAGAGGATCGCGCCGGCGGCGTCTTTGCGGGTGGTGTTGCCGCGGTCGGCGGACATGGCGACCATGTAGACGTAGGACTTGGCGGTGTTCATCCAGGTGTACATGTCAGCCACTTTGCCCTGCACCAGCTCGAATTCACCGATGGCCTGGCCGAACTGCTTGCGCTCGCGGATGTAGGGTACGACCACGTCCATGGCGGCTTGCATGATGCCCAGCGGGCCGCCGGAGAGGACGAGGCGTTCGTAGTCGAGGCCGCTCATCAGGACTTTGGCGCCGTTGCCTTCGCCGCCCATGACGTTTTCCTTGGGTACCTTGGCGTCTTCGAACACCAGCTCACAGGTGTTGGAGCCGCGCATGCCGAGTTTGTCGAGCTTCTGGGCCTGGCTGAATCCCGGGGTGTCGCGTTCCACAATGAAGGCGGTGATGCCGCGCGGGCCGGCAGACGGATCGGTTTTGGCGTAGATCACATAGACGTGGGCGTCGGGGCCGTTGGTGATCCACATTTTGCTGCCGTTGAGCACATAGTGGTCGCCGGCGTCTTTGGCGCTGAGTTTCATGGAGACGACGTCGGAACCGGCGTTGGGTTCGGACATGGCCAGGGCGCCGATGTGTTCACCGCTGATGAGCTTGGGCAGGTACTTTGCTTTCTGCTCGTCGGAGCCGTTGCGGTTGATCTGGTTAACGCACAGGTTGGAGTGCGCGCCGTAAGAGAGTCCCACGGATGCAGAGGCACGGCTGATTTCCTCCATGGCGATGACGTGTGCGAGGTAGCCCATGCCGGAGCCGCCGTAGGCTTCGTCAACGGTAATACCCAGCAGGCCCATGTCACCGAACTTTTTCCACAGGTCGTTGGGGAACAGGTTGTCATGGTCGATGGCTTCGGCGCGGGGGGCGATTTCACTGGCGGCAAAGCCGTTGATCTGCTCGCGCAGCATGTCCAGGGTCTCGCCGAGGCCGAAGTTGAACTCTGAGTATTGTGATTTCATGGTTGGCTACCTTTTAATCTTGCTGTTATTTCTGCTCGGTGGACTCAGGCTCTTTGGTGGTGGCCTTTGTCTGTTTACGCTTTCGTTGTTGCAGGTCAGCAAGCGCCTCGCGGCATCTTGCTTCTGCGGTGTCCATTTCCATTTCTGCCTGGGCAATGTCGTTTTTCTGTTGCTCCAGTTGCGCCCGTTTGCGAGCCAGGGTGTCCAGCATCAGCAGGAGCTGTTTCTCGTTGCCGCTGAGGGTTTCGTCCCACAGGTCAAAAAGCTCCTTGGTTTCCGACAGGGAAAAGCCCATGCGTTTGCCCCGGAGGATCAGCTTCAGCCGCACCCGGTCCTTCGAGCTGAAGATCCGGGTCTGGCCGCGCCGGGTGGGGTGCAGTAGACCCTGATCTTCGTAGAAGCGTACGCTTCGTGTCGTCACGTCGAACTCTTTGGCCAGCTCGCTGATGCTGTAAGTTTTCTTGATGTCCATAGAGATTTCCTTTTTAGACTTAGGTTAGATAAAGTTTACGTAAACGTAAAGTATTTTTAAGGCCCGATTTCAACCAACAGATATGTGAAACAGGAGTGAATGATGGAATTCAAAAATGTGGCAGCGATTGTAACAGGCGGTGCATCCGGCTTGGGCGAGGGCTCAGCGCGTGCCCTGGCGGCGGCTGGGTGCCGTGTGGCGATTCTGGATGTTCAGGAGGAGCAGGGTAGAAAAGTGGCGGAAGACATTGGGGGCGTCTTTATTTACTGCGACGTGACGTCTTCTGAGAGTGCGGAAGCTGCGTTCAGCGAAGCCCGTAAGGCGCATGGGCCCTGCGGCGTGGCGGTCAGCTGCGCGGGTATTGCTCCGGCCGCAAAGATCCTGGGCCGGGACGGTGTGATGCCGCTTGAGGCATTCAGCAAGGTGGTTCAGGTCAACCTGATTGGCTCCTTCAATATTCTGCGGCTTGCTGCGGCCGATATGGCCCAGCGGGAGCCCAATGCGGATGGCGAACGGGGTGTGATTATCAACACGGCGTCTGTGGCGGCGTATGAAGGGCAGATTGGCCAGGCAGCCTACAGTGCGTCAAAGGGTGGCGTGGTATCGCTGACCCTTCAGGCCGCCCGCGAGCTTGCTCGGGAAGGTATTCGGGTCAACACTATTGCTCCGGGAATCTTTATGACGCCAATGATGGCGGGTATGCCACAGGAGGTGCAGGACAGTCTCGCGGCCACGCTGCCTTTCCCCAAGCGATTGGGCAAGGCTGAAGAGTTTGGCATGTTGGTGGATCAGATGGTGCGCAACCCGATCCTCAACGGTGAGGTTATCCGCCTGGACTGTGCACTGCGCATGGCGCCTAAATAAAGCAGCTGCGCGTTAACACGAATCTCGTCTCTTTGGTGAGGTTCAGTGGTGGAGCTCAGTCGGTGATCGGCTGAGTTTCACTGTCTTTGAGCGGTATTTTTCTCGATACGACCCTGTATAACGACGAAAGATTCAAATGGGTTCCATACGAAAAAATCGCGTTTGATTCGATTTTATAATATCGATTTTTATTTTTTTGCGATTACGAAATAGAAAAGCGCACTCCTTTCTCTCATATGTACCTTATCGGTGCATGCTCTGATGATTTCCTTTTTCATTTCTTCTGCGTTGTCAGGCGACTAGGTCTTTCCTGTATTCCAATTGTGCACACCAAAAATCAAGACATGTATCCCTTGCCTATAGTTGAAATTATCTTTTCGTAACAGGCATTTAACGTTTCGTTACGATAGTTTTCTGGCTGTTGGAACGCTGTGGACGACGTAGATCGCTTGCCGGTGATTTGTCCGTCTTCGTGTTCCCCCAACTCAAACTGGATACTCAAAAGGCGCATCAGGGCAACGTTTTCTGTTGAGCTTGCCTGTTCGTAATCAGACACCGGTCGCGGGGAAAAGTTCAAAAAAGAACCTCTTTTCCGATTTCGGGGTCGCTGTACCGAGCCTTTTGAGTGTCATCAGTCAACCAGTAGTCAGTCGTTGGATTCATGGCGGCTCCCGGGTGGGAGTCGCTGGATGACAGTCAGGGGAGTAAAGGATATGCGAGTCAGTATTTTTGGTTTGGGTTATGTCGGGGCGGTGTGTACCGCCAGTCTGGCCCAGCGGGGGCATCACGTGGTCGGTGTGGATGTGTCGCCCATCAAAATTGATCTGATCAACAGCGGCAGGTCTCCCATTGTGGAGCCGGGGCTGGAGGAGCTGCTCCGGAGCGGGCGCGAGAACGGATTCATCAACGGCGTTACCGACGGGCACATCGCGGTCCAGGAGAGTGAGCTGTCGATGATCTGCGTGGGCACGCCCAGCAAGCCAAATGGCGATCTTGATCTGCAGTTTGTCGAGAAAGTGTGCGGCGATATCGGTAATGCCCTGAAGGACAAGGGTGACTGGCACTTGGTAGCGGTGCGTAGCACGGTGCTGCCCGGAACGGTTCGTGAGGTGGTCATCCCGGCTTTGGAGAAAGCGTCCGGGAAACGCGCCGGCGTTGATTTCGGTGTGTGTGTGAACCCGGAATTCCTGCGGGAAAGCACGGCGATCAAGGATTATGACCACCCTCCGATGACGGTCATTGGTGAGCTCGACGAACGCTCCGGCGAGTTCCTGGCGCGGATATACCAGGACCTTGATGCCCCCATCATCCGTAAGCCCATCGAAGTGGCTGAGATGATCAAGTACACCTGCAACATCTGGCACGCGACCAAAGTCAGCTTCGCCAACGAGATCGGCAATATTGCCAAGTCGATGGGCGTGGACGGCCGGGACGTCATGGACGTTGTCTGCCAGGACAAGAAGCTGAACATTTCACGCTATTACATGCGTCCGGGCTTCGCCTTCGGCGGTTCCTGCCTGCCCAAAGACGTGCGGGCACTGACCTATCGGGCCAATCAGATGGACGTGAAGCACCCGCTGCTGAGTTCCATCATGAGCAGCAACAATGAGCAGGTTGCCCACGCCTTCAAGATCCTCACCAGCTATGGCTGCCGCAAGGTGAGCATGCTCGGCCTGAGCTTCAAGTCCAACACCGACGATCTGCGGGAAAGCCCGCTGGTGGAGCTGGCCGAGATGCTGATTGGCAAGGGGTATGACCTGCAGATCTTCGACCGCAACGTGGATTACGCCCGCACCCACGGCGCCAACCGCGAATACATCAACCAGAAGATTCCGCACCTCTCGAACCTGATGCACAGCGACCTGCGTGGCGTGATTGATCACGCGGACGTGATCGTGGTCGGCAATAACGACGAGCTGTTCGAAACGGTGATTTCGGAAGTGCCTGAGGGCAAGCGGGTGATTGACCTTGTGGGCTTCATGAAGACCACAAGTACCGAGGTGCTGGAAGGCATCTGCTGGTAGGTCTTCACCCCCATGCGTGACGTCCTGGTGCCCTGGTGGGGCGGGGCGTCACGCTCAGAAAACGCACGGAATGTTATTTCAGGAACGGACGGCATGTCTTATATCTCAGACAACATAGTGTCCAGAACAGGCGGTTGGCTGCTTTTTCTCTCCGTACTCGGGGCGTTGGCGATCTCTTTGCCCACTACCTACACGGTGAGGGGCGGCGCCCACTTCCTCCTGGTCATCGGGGTGATTGGTATCTGGCGGTACTCCGTTGGGTTTATCCACTTTTTGCGTGCGATGTATTTCCTTAAATGGGCATTCCCCAAGATTCGGCGCCGGGCAAAGGCGTTGGGCGAAGACGCCGCTCCGTCCCATGTCTATCTGATGGTGACCAGTTTCCGTATCGATGCCGACACCACGGCCATGGTTTACAACTCTATTATCCGCGAAGCGGTTGAGTGTGGTTGGCCGACAACGGTGGTGGCATCGGTGGTGGAGCTTTCCGATGAAATGCTCATGCGGGCAATGTGGCGGAAGCTTGACCCACCCAGCCACATCAGGCTCAAGATTGTGCGCATTCCGGGGACCGGTAAGCGGGATGGTCTGGCGTACGGCTTTCGTGCCATTTCACGGGATCTGCCTGACGAGAATGCCGTGGTGGCCGTGGTGGACGGCGATACCGTGCTGGAACCCGGAGTGGTACGTAAAACCGCCCCTTACTTCCGGTTGATGCCGAACATCGGCGCGCTGACCACCAACGAGTTTTGCGAGGTGCGCGGCAGCTATCTGATGTCTGAATGGCACAAGCTGAGGTTCGCCCAGCGCCACATGAATATGTGCTCGATGGGGCTGTCGTATCGGGTTTTGACGCTCACCGGTCGCATGTCGGTATTCCGGGCCAGCGTGGTTACGCGCCCGGAGTTCATCAGCGACGTGGAGTATGACTCCCTGAAGCACTGGCGGCTGGGCGAATTCCGCTTTCTGACCGGCGATGACAAGTCCAGCTGGTTCAGCATGATGCGCCTGGGCTACGACACCTTCTATGTGCCGGACGCCACGATTCGCACAGTGGAGCATCCACCTGACCCCAGCTTTATCCGTTCTGCCCGTCAGCTGATGTTTCGCTGGTATGGCAACTCCCTGCGGCAGAATTCACGGGCTACCAAGCTTGGCCCCCGGCGCCTTGGATGGTTTACCTGGTACGTGCTTTATGACCAGCGCATTTCAATGTGGACCAGCATCCTGGGGCTGACTGCGGCTATCGTCGCGTCCATCAAGTACTCCGGTATTGTGCTGGTGGCCTACCTGCTTTGGATCGGGCTTACCCGTTTGGTGCTGACGTTGCTGCTTATCACTACCGGACACTCGGTCGGGCCAGCCTATCCGTGCATTCTCTATTTCAACCAGATCTTCGGCTCGCTGGTGAAAATCTATGTCTTTTTCCGGCTCGACCGACAGTCGTGGACACGCCAGAAAACCCGGTTCAGCGCGAACAACGCGTCTTTCCAACAACGCATGAACCGTTGGTCGTCAAGAGTGATGACGATATCCGCAGGCAGTGTCTTTCTGGCGGTGGTGATGAAGCTGGTATAGCGCAAGGGGAGTTTTTCTTATGTACACCAATCATCGTTGGGACAACACACAAGGATCAAAGCAATGAATATGGCAGCAAGTAGGGCAGATATTGAACCGCAGTTTGTCCATGAATCCGAGGCACAGCGACAGTATGCCCGGGTAAGAATTCCGGCCAAGCTGTTTGTAAACCTTGGTGGCTCAACCCACAACTTTCCGGTGGCCGATCTTTCGGCCGGTGGGTTCAGTGTCAACACGGGCCTGGAGTCGTTTCGTCAGGGCCGGGTCTACAAGGGTCGCCTGGTGTTCAAGGTTGACGGCTTTGATCTTGCCATTGACGTGAACTTTGTCCCGCGCAGTTTCGATTCGATGAATGATCGCTGTGGGTGTGAGTTTCAGGATCTGGGAGCCCGGGAGGTTTCCGCCCTGAGATACCTCATTACCGCATTCCTCAGCGGTGAAGTGGTTTCCGCCGGCGATGTGCTCAACACGCTGTCCCGCGAAAACTTCACCAAGGCCCGCAAAGGCAAGGGCAGCAATGACCTTGGATTCTTCGGCAAGCTTCGCGCCATGGTCGGAAGCCTGATCGTGATGTTGATAGGTCTGTTTGCGATCAGCTTTGTGGTTTCCGAACTGTGGGACATCTACTTCGTAACCAAGGCGGAGTCCGCCATGGTGGCGTCGGAGCAGATTCCCCTGCGGATTCCCAAAGACGCAAAGGTCACAACGCTGGTCAAGCCTGGGCAGGAGGTTAAGGCGGGCGAGGCTATCGCTACTTTTGACGCGCCCATGATGTCTTATGTGAATGACCTGGTTGGAGAGGGCAACTACAGCGTCGGCCAGATCGAAGAGCTGTTGGACCAGCGGGTTCGGGGAACGATCACCAGCCCCTGTGACTGCAAGGTGGTGAACATGAGGCCGGCGGAAGACCAGTACATGAGCAAGGGTGAGCAGCTTGCGGTTATGGCGCCGATGGACTCGTCCGCCCACGTTGTTGCCAACTTCCCGTTTAATCAGGGTGAAAAGCTCGAAGAAGGGCAGCAGGTGATATTGCGGCTCCCCAACGGCAAGGAACAGACCGGGCACATTACGTCGCTGTATGTGAACTCCCAGGCTCAGGGCGGGCTGGTTGACGTTATCAGTGCGTCTATCGAATCCGCCGAACCGCTGCCGATTGAAGCAATCGGACGCCCCATTGGTGTCACGGTCGACCAGTTCCGGATGCCGAGCCTGCAGAAGGTTGTTGAACGGTTTTCGGAAGGTTGAGGGAGTTGCAGAGCATGAAGCGAGTAGCGTGCATTGCCGGTCTGTTCACTCTGGTGCTGTCTGGTTGCGGCAACCTGCCCGACATTCAGCGGGCTGAGAAGGCTGCTGCCGAAGGTGACGTTCAGGAGGCCCGGGCGCAGTTGGAAAAGCTGGCGAAGTTTGGCCTGGCGGACGCCCAGGTGGAGCTGGGGGATCTTTATGGTGCGCAGGACACACCGGAAGCACGCCAGAAGGCGCTGGATTGGTACAGGAAGGCCGCGGAGCAGGGTAGTGAACGAGCTGCTATCCGGATAGGCAAGATGAATGCGCGGGAAGGGGAAACCCCGGAGCAGCGGGCCAATGGCGCCCGTTACCTGCGCAAAGCGCTTGCGGAAGGTGATAAGACGGCGTTGATCCCGTTGATCAACCTGTACATCCATTTCCCCCGGGAGTTCCCCAACGGCAAACCGCTTGAGCTGATTCAGCAGGCGCGGGAAGCCGGCGATCCCAAAGGTGACGTGGCTCTGGCTCGCTACTACCTGCTGACGGACCAGTTCGAAAGCCACACGGATGAAATTGAAGGGCTGTGCGCGCCCATTGCCGAGGCCCAGCCCGAATGCTTCCAACTGCTCGCCAGAGTGTATCTGGTTGACGGCCGGAGTGAGGATCTGAAGGCACTTGTTGACCGGGCCAAGCAGGCCTGGGAGCAGGGCAGTATTGAAGATCGCGATCTGTACCTGTTCGCGCGGTGGTTGTCGGACGACGAAACCCCGCAAAAACAGGTGGCTGCCACCAACGAACTCTACCAGATGTTGACGCCCGACTACGTGCCCGCCCTGACGGCGCGCGCCAAGTTGATCATGGAGAACAACTACCTCGCTGAACCGAAGGTCGTTATCGAGATGCTTCGGGAGGCGCGAGCCAATGGTGACCTGAAGGCGTCGCTGTCACTGGCCCGGGCCTATGAGCGAGGCCGCATTGTGCCGACCGATCCGAAGAAGGCGATCGAGTACGCCATGGAAGCGCGTGAAAAATACCCCTCGGCGGAATACCTGCTCGGGCGCATCTACAAGCGTGGCTATCTCGGGGAGCCAGATCCCGAAAAGGCCAAGCAGCATCTTCTGACGGCGGCACGCCGAGGCTTTCCAAAGGCGGATTACGCCCTTGCCGAGCTTTACTGGGAAGCAAAAGGCATCGAGGTGAACCGTGTTTATGCCTGGAGTTTCGCGTTGCTGGCAGTGGAGGGCGGCGTTGAGCGTGCCAAAGAACTGATGGTGGATATGGTTCTGTCGCTACCCGAACACACCGAAAAGAGAGCTGAGGCCCTGTACAGGCAGGAACGTGCCGCGCGGCGACAGATGATCGCCGGAGGCACTTCAGGCCCGGCAACGACCACAAAACAAGGAGGATAAGCTCAATGCAGCTTATAACGAACTATCGATTAACTCGCCTCGCACTCTCTGTCAGTTGCCTGGCATCACTCGTCGTAGCGCCCGCCGCAGCGAAGTCTACAGACGAGGCGAACCAGAGTTATCCGCGGCTGGTTGAACAGAACATAAAGTCCAAGCTCAGTTTTATCAGCGAAGGCGACCGGCGCCTTGGACTGGGCTCCAATGGCGAGACCAAATCCAACGAAGCCGGCCTCGACATCAAGCCCGAGTGGGTCTGGCAATTGTCACCTCACTGGCGCTCAAAACTGCGTCTGCAGGCGTTTGGCGCAACCGGTCAGGTGGATGTTAGCGACGAAATCGGCGGCACGACCACCACCGACGGCTTTCTTGCGCTCAGGGAGGCTTGGCTGGATTACAACGGCCTGAGCGACTATCCCGGGGAGTCGATTCGCTTTGGCCGTGAGCGTCTGAAGGAAAACAGCGGTATGTGGTGGGACGACGATATTACCCTCACGCGCTGGATCTTCAACACGTCGCTGCTGGACACCACCGTGGGTGTCGCCCAGAAGTTCGCCGAGTTGCGGACTGACAACAACGAACTTCAGGACGAAGAGCAGGACATTGCTCGATTTTTTGCCCATACACGCTGGCAGTGGCGGAAAGGTCACTACCTGGGCTTCCTGGTGACCCATGGCCAGGGCTACGGAGATCAGGCTGAAGAATACGCATTGCGAGGCCAGACGCTGGATGAAGGTTTCACGGACTCGCTGACCTGGACGGCCCTCCAGGCGGATCGGAGCTATTTTGATTGGCACTCCCACGATACGTTCCAGTATTTCGCGTCGGTTGCGGCAGTGAATGGTACGGACACTGTGGTCGGCACAGACCCCAGTGCGCCCAATGGCTTCAGCGATCGTGAACGCGATGTCTCCGGTTGGGCGGCAGACCTGGGCGCGCGTGCCCAATTGCTGGATACGCCTCGCTGGGTTGTCGGCGCTCACGGTGCCGTTGCGTCCGGTGGTGGTGAGCCTGGCGAAAGTGATGCCTTTCAGCAAACCAGCCTGGAAAGCAACCGCTCAAGGTTTACCGGAACCCGCTCCCAGGTGCCTCGGTTTGGTGAAGCCATTCAACCGGAGTGGAGCAATATCCGGGTCTTGACCTTCTACACCGCATTGTCTGACCGCGATACCTGGGACGCCAACCTGCTGTACCACCGTTACTGGCTGAGTGATGAGAACGGCGCCGTGCGTTCCGACCTGGTCGAGCCAGGCTTTACCGGCAGCAGTGATGACCTGGGCCAATCTGTGGATCTGGTATTGGGCTACTACGGCGATAGCGCTTCAACCTCCTGGGCGGCGTTTGATGTCCGTTTGCGTGGTGGCGTTTTCATGCCAGGGGATGCCTACGGCGAGGACGCAGATGACGCCAGGCATCGGGTAGTTGTAGACGTGTCGAAGCGGTTCTGAGGAGAACTCATGAAAATCCTGGAAACCCGATGGGCTTTTTGCCTTCTTACCACGGTGCTCATATTGCCGCTGAATGCGTTGGCTGCAGCCAGCGCCGACGATGGCAATGTGGTAAATGCGCCGCCGGCGATTGCGCCCTTGGAGGAAGACTATGGCATCGAGATAAAGTCTGGCGAGGAGCTGTATTTGCCTGAGCCTGAGATCCCTGATGTATCCGGCTATAGCCGTGACGCCATCGAGGCAAAGCTTGCCGGTCGGCAGGATTCCGCACCGAATGTAACAGTGGAACGTATGGGCGGGGTCAGTGCACTGGGGGATTTCGTGGACGAAGGGCGGGCGCGCGAGTGGGTGATCCGTCAGTTTTCACATCCTCAGGCGATTATGGTTAACAGCGGAAAGGTGACGCTGGAGGATGTCTATCGGCAGGTGAATGATCGTCGCTACATGGAACAGGTCGGCGATGGTACTTACATCATTCGTTTGCCGCTGGCGGTCAAACAAGAGGCCACCCTGGTTCTGCGCGATGAGACCCTGCGGCTGTCGGAGGAGCGTGGTTCGTTTATTGCCAACGACGGCTGGCTGTTTGCCATTGACAGCAAGATTATTGGGTGGCGCGAGGAGGCCAATGGCCCGGCCACGTTCCAGAAGAAAAGCAACTTCCGTCCGTTCTATGTGGGCTGGGGCGGTAGCGAGAACTTTATTCTCGGCACCACCATGGCAAATCTGGGTTATCTCCAGAGTAAATCCTATGGGTTTACCGTGGCCCAGTACTCTGAGTACGACAACGCCCGTCTGCAGCGCAGCGCGCCCCATGCCTGGCTGGTGGAATCCACCTTCGAGGATCTCTATTACGGGTTTTACTGCTATGAGGCGGAAGACGTTGCCATCGTCGATAACGTCTACCGAGACAACATCGTGTATGGCATCGACCCCCATGACTACTCCAGCCGACTGCTGATTGCCAACAACGAGGTTTATGGCACCCGTGAGAAGCACGGCATCATCATCTCCCGCGAGGTAAATAACAGCTGGATTGTTGGCAACCGTAGCTACGACAACGGGCTATCCGGCATCGTTCTGGACCGTCAGAGCTCCAACAACGTGGTGGCCAATAACGTTTCCTATGACAACCAGGGTGACGGTATCGGGCTCTACGAGTCGCCGGACAACCTGCTCTGGGGCAACCGGTTGATGAACAATCTGCGCAATGGCATCCGTGTCAGAAACAGCAGCAATGTGAATGTCTACCACAACGTTGCGGTGCTCAACGGCACCTGGGGTATTTATGGTCAGTTGAAAGACCTGTCCGCCACCGACCGTAATTTCAAAGAAGACTTCTACTCCTACGAGGTGTCGATGAACGTGGTGGGCGGCGAATTAGCCTCCAACGCCAGCGGCCCCCTGTCGACCGACAACCCTGCTTACATCGCAATTTATGACGTTGGAATGCGATTCCCCAGGTCAGACGTGGGGATCCACTTCGAGGGTGTGCTTGGCAAATACCAGATGCAGATTTTTGACGCACTACGGAACCAGGGGCGTGCAGTATTCATAGAGCCCACGGCTGTGGTGTCGGGCCAGGTTACGCAGGCGGAGAACTGACATGGTTTTTTCATCCAATATCTTCCTGTTTCTGTTCCTGCCCGCCTTCCTGGGGCTGTATTACCTGACACCGTTCAGGCACCGCTCACTGGTTATCCTGATCGGCAGCTACGCCTTCTATGCCTGGTGGCGGGTGGATTTCCTGTTGCTGTTCGTGGCCGTGACCTTCTGGAACTATTTCATCGGCCTGGCAATACACCGCGCCGGTGTTGGCACCGCGAGTGCCCGCAAGTGGGTTGCCATCGGTGTTGGTGGTGACCTGGCGACGCTCGGCTACTTCAAGTACGCCAACTTTGGTGTCGACAGCCTGAACGACCTGCTGGTCAGCGCCGGCAGTCAGCCGCTGGAACTGGCGAATATCATCCTGCCCATCGGCATTTCCTTCTACATCTTCCAGGCCATTTCCTACGTGGTGGATGTGTATCGAGGGGATACCGAACCGACCCGGCGGTTTATTGATTTCGCGGCTTTCATTGCGTTGTTCCCCCAGCTTATTGCCGGGCCGGTGCTGCGTTACAAGGACCTGGCGGATCAGTTCACCTACCGCACCCATACCATGGAAAAGTTCGGTGAGGGCGCGTTCAGGTTCATGCAGGGCTTCATCAAGAAAGTCTTCATTGCGGATTCGATAGCACCGCTGGCGGACAGTGCCTTTGCGTTGTCTGACCCCAGTACGGCGGATGCCTGGCTGGGCATCCTGGCGTACACCGCGCAGTTGTATTTCGACTTTTCCGGCTACTCCGATATGGCCATCGGCCTGGGTCTGATGATGGGCTTCCGGTTTAACGAGAACTTCAACCAGCCCTACATCAGCCAGAGCATTACCGAATTCTGGCGTCGTTGGCACATCAGCCTGTCCACCTGGCTGCGGGATTACCTGTACATCCCCCTGGGCGGCAACCGCAACAGTACGGTCAAAACTTATCGCAACCTGCTACTCACCATGTTGCTCGGCGGCCTCTGGCACGGCGCCAACTGGACGTTCCTGTTGTGGGGTGCCTGGCACGGTCTGTTGTTGTCTGTGGAAAGGGCGCTGGGTGTGTCGGGCAGTCCGTCCGGATTCCGGTTCTTCCGGTGGGCGCTGACCTTCCTGTTCGTGATGCTCGGTTGGGTCACCTTCAGGGCCAGCACGATCACCGAGGCCTTCGGTTTCTACGGTGCCATGTTCAGCTTCGACGGTGCCGGCCTGAGTGATGTCTTTGTCCAGGGCATCCGGGACCTGAACCTGGCGATCCTGGTCGTGGCTTTCGGAGTGATCGCGATGATGGGGCTGAAGGATCGGCTCGGGCATCGTGAGGTTGGCCCCATCCTGTCCGGCTGGCGGTCCGCCGCTGCGCCGTTGCTGGTTCCGGTGTTTGCGCTCGCCGTGTTGAAACTGTCCGCTGAGAGTTTCTCACCGTTCCTGTACTTCCAGTTCTGAGGGTGGATTTGATGACTAAAACGTCTGCACGAATCACAGCTGTTCTCTTCATCGCGCTGGTTCTGGGGCTGGGTGTGCTGTCCTTGCGGCCCTTGCTGGGCTATCAGGCCGAAACGGGGCTGAGCCCAGTCAACGGTGAGTTGGCCCGCAACCTGGAGAGCCATTACGACGATCAGTTCCCGGCGAAGGATCTGGGAACCAATCTCTGGGCCGCGATCAACTACACGCTCTTTGACGAGGGCCGGAAAGGCGTTGTCGTGGGACAAGACGAGTGGCTGTTTACCGATGAGGAAATCTACCCGGCCAGCCGTGACGGCGAGGTGGTCGATCGCAACCTGAGTCGTGTACAGCGCGTCGCCGACTATCTGTTGGCCGAGGGCGTTCCGCTGGTTGTGCTGGTGGTGCCCGCCAAGGCCCGAATCCATTCGGACATGCTGGGCAGTACGAAGCCCGAACCGACGATGATGTCACTGTACGACCGGTTCCAGCAGTCACTGGCGACAGCGGGCATTCCCGCGCCGGAGCTGAAACCGTTGTTGGAGCAGGCGACACGTCATGGAGAGTCGGTGTTCCTGAGAACTGACACCCACTGGTCGCCGAACGGCGCAAACCTCTACGCGAAAGGCGCTGCCGAGTTCATCCGCGATCGCTTCAATGGCCTGTCCTGGGGCGAGCAGAGCTTTGTGACATCCATTGGCCAACCGGTCCAGCACCGTGGTGACCTGCTCAATTACATTCCAGTGGAGCCAGCGTTTACCGACTTCGGTCCTGCACCTGACCAACTGGAACCGAGAACGACGCGCGCCCAGAACGACGGCCAGGCGAACGCCAGCGCCCTGTTTGGCGATGACGTCACCAACACCGTTCTGGTTGGCACAAGTTACAGCGCCAATGAACAGTGGGATTTCCCCGGCGCCTTGCGAAAGCACCTGGGGCAGGACCTGATCAACGTGGCCGAAGAAGGCGACGGCCCTATCGTACCGATGATCGAGTACCTGAACTCTTCCGATTTCCGGGATCAACCGCCGCAATTGGTGATCTGGGAATTTCCCGAGCGTTACCTGGCACAGCCACTGGAGTCCGAACAGGCCCAGGCTTGGTTCCGCCGGGCTGATAACACGCTGACCGCGCAAGCGGATAGCCGTTCTGAAACCAACCCCTGAGGATGATGAAAATGAGAGCACTGATGCATACCGCTTTTTTTGCCCTGATCAGCAGTTTGCTGGTCTCCATGAACATGGCCCAGGCCGGCGAGGACGCGCTTTATGCCGCGGAGGCGCCGGACGGGGCGGCCTTCATTCGCGTGGTGAACGCGGATGCCAGCGGCGCCATCGCTCGCGCCTCTGTGGGCGACAAGGTGATCAAGGAAGTATCGCCGTTGGAGGCGAGCCCCTACATCTACCTTTCTGAGGGTAACTATCAGGTGGACGTTGCCGGTCAGAAGACGTCCGTCAACATGAAAAAGAACGAGTTCTACACGGTGGTTGTACTGGATTCCGGTGAGATGAAAGTGATGAAGGATGTCGCCTTCGACAACCCTCGCAAGGCACTGCTTTCATTCTACAACCTGACCAGCAATAGCGGGGTCACTCTGAAAACGTCCGACGGCAAGGTAGCCGTGATTGATGCAGTGGGCTCCCTTGATGTGGCCAATCGCGAAATCAACGCCGTCAGCATTGCGCTGGGCGCTTTCCAAAGCAACAAGGCGCTGGCAACCACCAGTGAAGTCAATCTGCAGCGCGGCAAGGTATTCAGCGTATTTGCCATCGACGTTGGTGGCGAGCCGAGGCTGGTTGTCGCTGAAAACCGAGTGGATACATCGGTATGAAGCAGGTGTTCAGAGGCCGTGGATTATGGGCGCTGGTTGCGCTCGGGCTGCTCGGCGTCGCGGGTGTAAAGGCCCGCGCCGCCGAGCTGCCCGAGTACAACATCGAACGCTGTTGTGACCTGTGCCCACTCACGGCATACCCATCCAGCTACGACACCGGTTATCTGAAGAACTTCAAGATGCTGGTTCAGGGCAAAGACGGTTGGCTGTTCCGTTCTGAAGCGGAACTGGTTGAGCAGTTCGGGCCGAACCTGGAAGGCCTGAAACACCTGAAGCGCTTTGCCAGGCACCTGAAGCAAACCACCGGTACCGAATTGGTGATGGTGTTCCAGCCGACAAAAGGCCTGGTTCATCCCAATCATCTGCCCGCGACATCGCCGGTGCCGTTCAGCTGGAACGTGGCCCGTAAAAATTACGCTGACGCGTTGATGCGTTTTCGCCAGGCAGGGCTGGTGGTTCCAGACCTGACGCCCCTTCTGGACGAAGAGACACGTGAAGACGCCTTCTTCTTTAAGCGGGATCACCACTGGACACCTTATGGTGCCCGGCGGACCGCGGAGGTCGTGGCGGAGCGAATCAAGGACATGCCGGCCTATCAGTCGCTGTCGCAGCAGGAATTCGTGACTCGTCGGTCCGGGTTGATCCGAAAGGACGGGTCGCTTCAGGACGCGGTTAAACGGATATGCGGTTTCGAGTACGGCTCGCAGTACGTGGACGAGTTTCGCACCGAGTCCTCCGGTACCGGCCAATCCGCTGAAGCCAGCGCCCTGTTTGGCGACCAGGACTTGCCCCCCATCACCCTGGTGGGCACCAGTAACAGTAAGGGTGCCCAGGACTACAACTTTGTCGGGGCGCTGCAGGAGTTTCTGGGTGTAGAGGTGCTCAACGTGGCGGTTGCCGGCGGTAGCTACGACGGCTCCATGTTCGAATACCTGCTTTCCGACAACTTCCGGGAGTCGCCACCCAAGATCATGATCTGGGAGGTGCCCGGTTACCACAACCTCGACAGTGCGGAGTTCTATCGGCAGGTCACACCGATGATCAGTGGTGCCTGTGAGAGCCAGGAGCCGGTGTTGCAGAAAACCACGCCGGTCAAGGCCGGGACCACCGAAGTGCTCTACAACGGCGGTGGACAGTTCATCGAAATGCCGAGCAACGAATACGTCGTCGACCTGCAGTTCAGTGACCCGGGGGTGAAAGAGGTTGATGCCTTCATCTGGTACGTGTTCGGGCGCAAGGACCGCGTGGATATGGAGTACGGCGATCGGGTTGAAACCCCTGGCCGGTTTGTCTTCGAGCTCCCGGAAGGGCCGAACTGGAACGATGAAATGTTCATGTCGCTGGACCTCGCGCTGAAACCGGAGCAGGTCTCGGAAGGCTTAACGGTAACCACGAAAATCTGTCGCCGTCAGGACATCTGACGCACATTCATCCAACGCATAGAGAGGATGGTTATGCGAATCCAACAACGCTCTGAACATCGACAATGGGGCCGGGTGCTGCTGTCTGCGGCGATAACCGCCGTCTTTGGTGTGAGCAGCGTTCACGCCGGGCAGTGCCTGAACGGACAACTGCGTGCTCCGGTGGGCTATTACCAGACGCCGGAAGACAAGGATGGCGGTGACTACGACTGCGAGCGGGTGGAGCCGCACGTCGGCTCGCTGTCGCTGACCAGTAAGTACAAGGGCAGTGACAGCGCTCGCAACAATCTGAACAAGCAGGCCTATGAAGAGTACAAGAAGGCCACCAGCAACGTGCGTGATTTCGAGAAGGCTGTTATCGCTGCCGCCGATGACTACCAGGTTGATGGCGATGGCCCCGAAGCGCTGGATTGCGTATTGGACAACCTCGACGCGTGGGCATCATCGGATGCCCTGTTGACGGATGACATCAATCACGTCGGTCAGGCGGTACGCAAATGGGCACTGGCAGCCGCTGCGAACGCCTATCTCAGGATGTGGACGTCGGCGCCGGAGGCCGCCATGGATCTGGAGCGGGCGCGCCGAATTGAAGACTGGTTTCTGCGCTTGAGTGATGGGGTCCGTGATTACTACACGGATCGAAAAGCCAAGAAGGTCAACAACCATGATTACTGGGCCGCCTGGGCCGTGATGTCGGCATCGGTGGCAACCCAGGACTGCGACGACTGGAACTGGTCGCTGGCCAAGTTCGATGAAGCCATGGGGCAGATCAATGAGGACGGTTACCTGCCCAAGGAACTCAGCCGGGAAACCCGGGCCTTGGAATACATGAACTACGCCATGCAGCCCCTGACCATGATCGCGCTGTTTGCCGAGGTCAATGGCAACTCTGTTTACGAGCGTTACCAGGACCAGTTTACGAAAATGGCCGGAAATGTCGTCGCGGGGCTGGATGATCCGGAACGAATTGAAGACATCACCGGAGACGAGCAGATTGTCGACGGGCTTTATAAGGCCTGGTCCCTGGCCTGGATGGAACCCTGGCAGGCCGCCTGGGGACCTGTTGAGGGAATGCCTGCCTTTCTGGATGAACTTCGGCCGATGAAATCCACCCGTCTGGGTGGCGATATTTCCTATCTGTACGGCATTAACCCGCTGTGGCCCGAGGGCGCGCAGCCGGATCCACCCAGCAACATCACCCTAAGTAAACGGTTCTAACGGGCCCTGGTTCAAGGGTCCAGATTAATACGCCAACGGACGTCCCTGTGGTACGTCTTTGTAGAGCAAAGGAGCAGAACGATGATTCCAGTCATACTCTCAGGTGGTAACGGTTCACGGCTTTGGCCCCTCTCGCGCCAGGCCTATCCCAAGCAGTTCCTCCCATTGGTGGGGGAACAAAGTATGTTGCAGGAAACTCTGTGCCGGCTGCCGGTCGACGACGCCGAGTCGCCGGTTGTGGTGGCCAACGATGAGCACCGCTTTATTGTCAAAGAGCAGTTGGAGGCCATAGGCCGTCAACCGTTGTCGATACTGCTGGAGCCGTTTGGCCGCAACACCGCCCCGGCGGTCGCGATGGCCGCTATCGAAGTGGCGCGAAAAGATCCCAAAGCCATCATGCTGGTGTTGCCCGCGGATCATGCCATTGAAAATGTCGAGGCGTTCCAGCGGGCTGTTGCCCAGGGGCAGGAAGCCGCCAGGTCCGGAGGGTTGGTGCTGTTTGGTATTACGCCAACCCGGCCGGAGACTGGCTACGGCTATATCGCTGCCGGCCAGTCCGGAGAGGCGCCCGGCGCTGCCCGGCCGGTGTCCCGCTTTATCGAGAAGCCGGACGCCGAAAAAGCCGCCGCGCTGCTGTCTGCCGGTGGTTACTACTGGAACAGCGGCATGTTCATGTTCCGGGCCGACAGCTACCTGGCGGAGCTGAAGAAACACAGCCCGGACATTTACGACACCTGTCTTCTGGCCGCCCGAAGCCTCGAGCGCGACATGGATTTCACCCGTATTCCCGCCGAGATATTCGAGCATTGCCCGGACGATTCCATTGACTACGCAGTGATGGAGAAAACATCGAAAGCCTTGTTGGTGCCGATGGATGCAGGCTGGAGCGACGTTGGCTCCTGGTCCACGATCTGGGATGTGACCGACAAGGACGAGAACGCCAATGCCATCCTGGGTGATGCCTGCCTGGAAGACAGTAACAACTGCCTGGTGCACACCTCGGACAAGCTGGTGGCCATGTTGGGCGTGAAAGACCTGGTGGTGGTCGACACCAAAGATGCGTTGATGGTTGCCCACAAGGACAAGGTGCAGGACGTCAAGAAACTGGTGAAGCGGCTGAACGGTGACCAGCGCTCGGAAACCCGCACGCACAGGCAGGTGTATCGCCCGTGGGGCAGCTACGACAGCATCGACATGGGCAACCGTTTTCAGGTGAAGCGCATAAGCGTCAAGCCGGGCGAGAAGCTGTCGTTGCAGAAGCACCATCACCGGGCTGAGCACTGGATCATCGTCAAGGGTACTGCCGAAGTGACCCGTGACGAGGAAACGTTCCTGCTGTCCGAGAACCAGTCCACCTACATACCGATCGGCGCGGTACACCGGCTGTTCAATCCCGGCCGCATTCCCCTGGAGCTGATTGAAGTCCAGTCCGGCGCCTACCTTGGCGAGGATGACATTGAACGCCTGGACGACCGGTACGGTCGCGCGGCGCCCACCCCGGACGTGGAGGAAGAGCAGATTCCGGTGATGTCGGAAAAGGTATAGGGCCAACGCGGCCCGCTTTGCAAAACCGCCAGGGGCAGCAGGGTGGGCCGCGCCATTGATCGAAGGTTAGACGGAGAAACAGCTATGGACGTGTCCTGTTTTAAGGCTTATGACCTGCGCGGCCGGGTTCCCGACCAGTTGAATCCTGAACTGGCAGAGCGAATCGGGCGTGCTTACGTGGAGCTGACAAGTGCCCGCCGGGTTGTGGTGGGGTATGACATCCGGTTATCGAGCCCGGAGATTGCAGAAGCGTTGACCATCGGGCTCAGGGCGGCGGGGGCAGATGTCTATGACATCGGTCTTTGCGGTACCGAGCAGATCTACTTTGCCACCAGTCATTACAGTATGGATGGCGGCATTATGGTGACGGCCAGCCACAACCCCAAGGATCACAATGGTATGAAGCTGGTTGGCCGCGAATCGCGCCCCATCAGCTCGGATAACGGCCTGAACACCATCCGTGACAGAGTCTCCCAGCCGTTTATGGATGCCGCCATCCCCGGGCGCCTGGAAAGCCTGTCAGTGGAGGCCGACTATATCCATCACTTGCTGGGATACATCGACGGCACCACGATTGGCCCTCTGAAGGTGGTGGTTAACGCGGGCAATGGCGGTGCGGGCCCGGTCATCGACGCGTTGTCACGATGGCTGCCCTTTGATTTCGTACAACTGCATCACGAACCCGACGGGCACTTCCCGAACGGGGTTCCCAATCCCCTGCTGGAGGAAAACCGGGCGGTAACGGCTGAGGCGGTTCTGCGCGAAGGGGCCGACATGGGGATCGCCTGGGACGGCGACTACGACCGCTGTTTTTTCTTTGACGAAAATGGCCGGTTTATCGAAGGCTATTACATCGTGGGCCTGTTGGCGGACCAGTTCCTGCAGAAGGTAGACGGCGGCAAGATCATTCACGACCCGCGGCTGACCTGGAACACCCAGGAGTTGGTTCGAAAGGCTGGCGGAACACCTATCGAAAGCAAAACCGGACACGCGTTCATCAAACAGCGCATGCGCGAGGAAGATGCCCTGTATGGGGGTGAAATGAGTGCCCACCACTACTTCCGGGACTTCGCCTACTGCGACAGCGGCATGATTCCATGGCTGCTGGTTGCCGAACGCCTGTGCCAGACTGGGCAGCCGTTATCGTCGCTGATCGACGCCCGCATTGACGCTTTCCCCGCCAGTGGGGAGATTAACCGCACGGTGGATGATCCGGCCCGGTTGCTTGCGGTGATCGAGGAGATCTATGGTGCCGATGCGGTATCTGTGGGACACGTTGATGGCCTGAGTGTTGAGTTTGAACGCTGGCGGTTCAATCTCCGGATGTCGAACACGGAGCCGCTGGTGCGGCTGAATGTGGAGTCACGAGGGGACATTGCCCTGATGAAGGAAAAGACCTCGGAGCTGCTGGCGGAAATGGCGCGGCTGGATCAGCCGGATACCCGTCGAACGGCTGCGGGGGCTCGCTGAAACGTCGGCTGTGCCCTATAGTCAGGTGTTGGATAACAACACCAGGAGACCAGTATGAACTCCATCTTCGACAAGGGATTAGAGCCAACCGACGCCAATAACGCCACACTGACACCGCTGGATTTCCTGGCCCGCACGGCCAGCGTGTACCCGGAATACCCGGCGGTGATTCATGGTGCCACACGCCGCAACTGGCAGCAGACCTACGAGCGTTGTCGCCGCCTGGCGTCCGCGCTGGCTGACAAAGGTGTCGGCAAGGGCGACACCGTGGCGGCCATGCTGCCAAACATTCCGCCCATGCTGGAGTGTCATTTTGGCATCCCCATGTTGGGGGCAGTACTCAATGCCCTGAACACCCGCCTGGATGCCAAAGCCATCGCCTTCATGCTGGAGCACGGCGAGGCGAAAGTGCTGATTGCCGATCGGGAGTTTGGCGACGTCATCAACGAAGCCGTCGGCATGCTCGACAACCCGCCACAGGTGATTGACGTCAACGACCCCGAATTCAGTGGTGCCGGAACCCAGGTGAGCGATCTGGATTACGACGCTTTCGTGGCCAGCGGCGACCCGGCCTTTGACTGGCAAATGCCGGCGGATGAGTGGGATGCGATTTCGCTGTGCTATACCTCCGGCACCACTGGTAACCCGAAAGGCGTGGTGTATCACCATCGCGGTGCCTATGAGAACGCCATGGGCAACCAGGCGGTGTGGTCCATGGGTATGCATCCGGTGTACCTGTGGACACTGCCGATGTTCCACTGCAATGGCTGGTGTTTCCCCTGGACCATCACCGCCTTTGCGGGTACCCATGTGTGCCTGCGTAAGGTAGAGCCGGAGAAAATCCTGCAGCTGATCAGCGAACACAAAGTCAGCCACATGTGCGGTGCGCCTATTGTATTGAACACCTTGCTGGGCGCTTCGGACGCCGCAAAATCCAGCTTCAGCCATACCGTTCAGGCAATGACCGCAGGTGCGGCACCCCCGGCAAAAGTCATCGAAGCCATCGAAAACATGGGCTTTCGCGTGACCCACGTTTACGGGCTTACCGAGGTGTACGGACCGGTCACGGTATGCGCCTGGAAATCCGAATGGGATGACCTGCCGGTGGAAGACCGGGCCAGAATCAAGGCACGGCAGGGCGTTCGCTACCATACCCTGGCCGGCATGATGGTGGGTGACCCGGAAACCATGGAAGCAGTGCCGAAAGACGGCACCACCATTGGCGAGATTTTCCTGCGCGGCAACACAGTAATGAAGGGTTACCTGAAAAACCCCAAAGCCACCGAAGAGGCATTCCGCGGCGGCTGGTTCCACACCGGGGACCTGGCCGTCTGGCATGAGGATGGCTACGCGGAGATCAAGGACCGCCTGAAAGACATCATCATTTCCGGCGGCGAGAACATCTCCACCATTGAGGTGGAGGACATACTCTACCGCCATCCCGACATCCTCGAGGCCGCCGTGGTGGCAAGGCCGGACGAAAAGTGGGGCGAAACACCCTGCGCCTTCGTCACCCTCAAGCCCGAAGCAGGGGACGTCAGCGAAGACGACATCATCGCCTTCTGCCGGGAGCGACTGGCGAAGTTCAAAGTGCCCAAGACCATTGTGTTCAGCGAACTGCCGAAAACCTCCACCGGCAAGATCCAGAAGTTCGTGCTGCGGGACGACGCCAAAAACCTCTGACCGCGCGTTATAAACCCCGGAGCTGCCAGCGATGCAGCCCCGGGGTGCCATTTTTTATCAAATTTCCTGCCCGGTTATGTCATGGCGCTCAGACCGTGACTGCGACAGACTGACCGTTATCCAATCAAGGCCACACTAATCACCGACGGGAGACACCCATGACCAGCGCTGTTGATAAAGAAGAACTCGACATGTTCCGGGAGTCCGTCATCAAGGCCCTGGAAACCGAAGTAACGCCCCACTATGAAGAATGGGAACACTCCGGCATCGTACCCCGGGAACTCTGGAACATCCTGGGCAACGCCGGCATGCTGTGCGTGGACGTACCCGAAGACTGGGGCGGCTGCGGCGCGCCCTTCCTGTACTCCGTCGTCGTGGGCGAAGAAATGGCCCGCATGGGCTTCGGCGCCCTGTCCACCAACGTCATGGTGCACTCAGACATCGTCGCCCCGTACCTCAGCCATATCGGCAACGAAGAACAGCGCCAGTACTGGTTGCCGAAAATGGTCTCCGGCGAAGCCGTGGGTGCCATCGCCATGACCGAACCCGGCGCCGGCAGCGATCTCCAGGCCATACGCACCAGCGCGGTGAAAGACGGGGACGACTACATCCTCAACGGCTCCAAAACCTTCATCACCAACGGCCAACACGCCGACATGGTCATCGTTGCCGCCAAAACCGACCCCAAGGCCGGTGCCCGTGGCATCAGCCTGTTCCTGGTCGACACCTCGTTGCCCGGTTACAGCAAAGGTCGCAACCTCGACAAAATCGGCCAGCACTCCGGCGACACCTCGGAACTCTTCTTCTCCGACATGCGCATCCCCGCCTCCGCGCTGCTGGGTGAAGAAGGCCAGGGCTTCATGTACCTGATGCGCGAACTCCCTCGCGAGCGCCTCGTCATCGGTGCGTTGGGTGTTGCTGCCGCCCGCGGCGCCCTGGACCTGACCATCAACTACGCCCAGGAACGGGAACTGTTCGGCCAGAAACTGGCCCAACTGCAAAACACCCGCTTCGAAATCGCCCGCATGGAAACCGACTGCCGCGTTAACCGCGCCTTCGTCGACGAGTGCATTGCGTTGTACGAAAAAGGCGAACTCGACGCGCCCACAGCTTCCATGGCCAAGTACAGCGCCACGGAAATGCAGTGCCGGGTAGCCGACGGTTGTTTGCAGTTGTTCGGCGGTTACGGTTACACCAGCGAGTATCCGATTTCGAGAGCGTTTATCGACGCGAGAGTGCAGAGAATTTATGGCGGCACTTCGGAAGTGATGAAAGAAATCATCGCACGGTCGGTTTTAGGTAAGGCTTAATCAGAGGATTGAAGACATGAATAGCAACGATGTAGTCATCGCAGGATCAGCAAGAACTCCCATGGGCGGCATGATGGGCGATCTCAGCTCCGTGCGCTCCCCGGATCTCGGCGCCATCTCCATCAAGGCCGCCATCGAAAGAAGCGGCCTGCAACCCGCCGACATCCAGGAAGTCATCATGGGCTGCGTATTGCCAGGTGGCCTCGGCCAGGCACCCGCACGCCAGGCCTCCCGCGCCTCCGGCATCCCCGACTCCAGCGGCTGCACCACCGTCAACAAAATGTGCGGCTCCGGCATGCAAGCCGTCATCATGGCCCACGACCAGATCAAAGCCGGCACCAACAGCATCATGATCGCCGGCGGCATGGAAAATATGAGCCAGGCACCTTACCTGCTGCCAAAAGCCCGAGCCGGCATGCGCATGGGCCACGGGCAGGTCATGGATTCCATGTTCCTCGACGGCCTTGAAGACGCCTACGAAGGCGGCCTCATGGGCGTTTTCGCCCAGCGCACCGCCGACAAATACGACATCAGCCGCGAGGCCATGGACAACTTCGCCATCGCCTCCCTCGAACGCTCCCTGTCGGCCATCAAGAACGGCGGATTTTCCGACGAAATCACCCCCGTGACCGTCTCCGGCCGTGGCGGCGACACCGTGGTGGATACCGACGAACAGCCCGGCAAAGCCAAACCCGAGAAAATTCCCCACCTCAAACCGGCCTTTGCCAAAGACGGCTCTGTCACCGCCGCCAACGCCAGCTCCATCAGCGACGGCGCCTCCGCGATGGTACTGGCCACCCGCGAAGAAGCCGAAAAGCGCGGCCTCACTCCCCAGGCCCGCATCGTCGCCCACGCGACACATGCCCGCCTGCCGGCCGAGTTCACCCTTGCGCCCATCGGTGCCATCGAAAAGGTACTGAAGAAAGCCGGCTGGAACCGCGACGACGTCGACCTGTTCGAAATCAACGAAGCGTTTGCCGTGGTTACCCTGGCCGCCATCAATGAGCTTGGGCTCGATGCCGACAAGGTCAACGTCCATGGCGGCGCCTGCGCCCTGGGTCACCCCATCGGCTCCTCAGGGTCGCGGATCATGGTCACCCTGATCAACGCCCTGAAGCAGCGTGGTCTCAAGCGCGGTGTGGCGTCCCTGTGTATCGGGGGCGGGGAAGGTACCGCTGTCGCGATCGAACTGCTGTAAGCGGAGAAAGAAGAACTACTGGTCCTGCTTGCGGTAGGCCAGTGGGCTGAGCCCGGTCCAGTGCTTGAAGGCACGGGAAAAAGCGCCGGGCTCGGTAAATCCCAGCTGTGATGAGATCTCCGACACCGTCAGGTTCTGCCGCGTGAGCATGATCACCGCCTGGTCCCGCCGCAGGTTGTCCTTGATCTTCTGGTAGGAACTGCCCTCCGCCTTCAGTTTGCGCGACAGGGTGTAGGCGGTCATATGCAGCTGCCCGGCGATCTGTTCCAGCGTGGGCAGGCGATCATCGTCCACGTTTTCCAGAATCTGCCGAACCTGGGTTGTCAGGCTGTCGTCCTCATCGGTCCAGATCAGCAGGTTGCGCGGCGACTTCTCAATAAAACCATCCAGTTCCTCCGGTGTTCGCGTCACCGGCATGTCCAGATAATTGTGGCTGAAAAACAGGCTGTTGCGGTCGCGGTTAAAGAAACACTGGCAGGGGAAAACAAACCGGTACTCGTCAAAGTGTCCGGGCAAATCATGCTGGAAGGTGGCGTGGCTGAGTACGATCTTGCGTCCGATCAGCCAGCCGATTAATCGGTGCCACACCATCAGTAGCCATTCCACCAGGAAGTTGTCCGGGTCCAGTTCCGGATGGCGGTGGGTGATGCTCAGCTCCACTTCATCGCCGCGGGTGTCCAGCTCAATCACCATGTCATCGGAGAACAGCCGGTAGCAGCGAATGCTCTGGCGGATCACCTCTTCCAGGTTGCTGCTGTGTACCGCCAACGATCCCATCAGGTGAAAGTGCCCCACGCGGCAGGGCTGTGTGGTACGGCCCATGAACTCGTCATCCAGTTTGCCCCACACCAGCCGGAACAGGCGGATAAACTGTTCCGTGGGCACCCGTGCCCGTGGCGAGTGGATGAACTCTGGGTCGATGCCATTATTGCGAAGCAGTTCGTCGGAATAGCCACCGGCCTTCTCCAGGCCATAAAGAACGGCCCTGGCGTAATGAGAGGAGAAGGTCAGGTTCTTCATAGGTGGTGTTCAGGCTCTGCCGGCAATCAGGTTCATGGACTGTATCTTACGGACGGACAGAGCTGAAAGACATAGGCGTCAGAAACCATTAGCCGGTCAGCGATTATATAGAGCTTGGACCCTCTTTGAGCCCGACGCCGCCGATTTTCCAGTCATCACCATTCTTGACCATATGGTAGTGGGCGATCCAGCGTTTGCCCTCCGGCCCCAACAACCGTACCACCTGAATCTGGAAACCGGGGTGGGGTATGCGCTCCATGAACTCAATGGACGAGGCCCGGTGGACGGGCGCATAGGATAGCTTCACCATATCGTAGAACGACTCTATCGAGCCGGATTGCTGCTTGATGCCTTCCGAGGCATGGTCCCAGGCAGCTTGCCTGTCGTCATTGGCGAAGGCTTCAATCTGCGACAGGATCGTGTTCTGGATGGCGTCATCGATATTGTCGTCGTCGGCATGACCACCCACGGCCAAGACGGCGAAGAACAGGAATACCGATATTAGTGCAAAGGCGCGTTTCATCGAATAGCCTCCCGATGACAACAGTATAGGTGATACGCGGGAGAGGAAGCGCTGGATTCACTGGCAGCCGATGCGACCTCCGAAGGGCTGCAAAATCTTACAATGTCGGTTTGGGCGGCATGTTATCTTTCGCCTGTTATACTTTTTCCAAAGCTCCTGACAGGTTTGAGGTTATGGCCGAGGGTACCAAACACCCCCAGAAACTGCTGTTGTTTTATCTGACCAATCAGAGGCCATTCGGCCTGGGCACCCTGAAAATCCGGGAAATCATGCCCTTTGTTCCGCTGACCAAGCTACCGCACAGCCATTCGGCGGTGATCGGTACCATGAGTTTTCGCGGCTCCGCCGTGCCGGTGATCGACATGGCTGCTGCCGTGGGTTACCAGCCGTTGACGGTGGAAGAACGCAAGACCGCTTCGATTATTGTGACCGATGTTCAGCGCCAGGAAATCGGGTTCCTTGTGCGCAGTGTGCGGAAAATCGTGGAAACCGAGTGGAAGAAGGTGATGCCCCCGCCGAAGAGTCTTGGCGACCGTGCCTTCATTACCGGCCTGGTGAATATCGATGATCAGATCGTGCAGTTGCTGGACGTGGAACTGTTGCTGGCACGGGTGTACCCGGAGTCCGTAAACCCCCGGGAAGTCACGCTGACAGACGTTCAACGGGAAACTCTGAAAGGCCTGAATATCCTGCTGGTGGACGACTCCCAGGTGGCTCGCAAACAGCTCTCGGACGCCCTGGACAGCAAGGATGTGAGCTATTTTGTCACCACCAACGGGCAGGATGCACTGGACCTGATGCTGAACGCCAACCGCGATGGAAAACCCATCAACATCCTGGTGAGCGACATCGAAATGCCCGGCCTGGACGGCTACGAGTTGACCTTCAATGTGAGGGACAGCGGCAACGCCCTGAAGCAGCCGTACATCATTCTGCATACCTCCCTGAACAGTGAAATGAGCGTGAGTTACGCCAAACAGGTGGGGGCAGACGAGGCATTGACCAAATTCGATGCCGAAGAGCTGCTGCACGCCATGCTGCGCGGGGCAGAGCAGGGGTGAGGGTTACTGGTCGGGCGTTTCCACCAGCCTGGCACGAACCCTTGGTAGATGCGCCGGAAACTGCGCCTGTATAAAGGTGATCAACCCCTCGCGGATGGCGCAGCGGAGATTCCAGAGTGAGCTTGAGTCCCTGGCACTGAGCAGGAAGCGCACCTCGATATTGGCCTCGCCGGCTTCGGTCACCTGCACGATCTTGGTCTTCCCGTCCCAGTCCGGCGCCTGTTCCAGCAGCCTCTCAAACTCGGTTCGTAGTGGTTCGATAGGCATGGAATAATCGACGGTGATGAACACCGTTCCCATCATTTCGGTGTCGTTTCTCGACCAGTTCTGGAACGGGTTTTCGATAAACCATTGCAGCGGCACTACCAGCCGCCGCAAATCCCAGACCCTCAGCACCACGTAGGTGGCGGTGACTTCCTCCACCCAGCACCATTCGCCCTGTACATGCAGCACGTCATCGATGCGGAACGGTTGGGTGAGGGCGATCTGCATGCCCGCTAACAGGTTGCCCAACACCGGTTTGGCGGCGAAGCCGAGAATAATGCCGCCAATGCCCGCAGATGCCAGCAGGCTGCTGCCAAGATGACGAACCGGCTCGAACGTGACCAGCGCGGCGCCCAGGCCCACGATGACGATGAGAATGTTCAGCACCCTCACCAGGAAGCGCGTTTGTGTCTCCACTTTGCGGGCGCGTTTCCACTGGCCTTCCAGGACTGGATTCAGAGAGACGATGACGTCGCCGATGGCTGACGTGCAGCGCACCAGCGCCCAGGTGACGGCCACAATCAGCAGCAGCGTGGCGGCGTGGCGGAAGTGGTTGATCAGAGGCAGGTCCTGGGACGCCGCTTCCAGGATGGCGTTGAGCACCACCAGGGTAATGGCAATGCCCAGAGCGGTTGATGAGGCATCCAGGAACAGGCGGGGAACTGTTTTGCTGCGGGTTAAGCGTTGAACCGTTGCCAGCAACCCCTTGTACACAAGAAAGGTGATAGCCATTGAGAGCAGGACGGTAACGCCCGGGTGCCACCAGGCTTCAAGGCCTGCCTTCAGCGTGTTCAGGGTTTCAAAATCAGTCATGGGCGATCGGCATTGAATCAGCGGGTGGGCCAGTCTGTTGTTGTCGTCAGTTTAAACTGCTTTTCAATGGCGTGATATGGTTGCGCTTCGTTCCTTGCTCCAAAATGCGTTTATGAAACTGATCCTCAGCCGTAAAGGCTTTGATTCCTCCGCAGGCGGCTGTCCCAGCCCGGTGTTCCCTGACAGGTCTTTCTATACCCTGCCGATCCCCGACTCGCGTTCCCGGATCACCTACCGTGATATCCATCACGATGGTCTGAATGTTGGCAAGCTGGTGGCCGACCTGACCGGCAACCGGCGTGGTGGCGCCCGAAAGGCCCACCTCGACCCGGACCTGATCGCTGACGCCTATCCCCGGGAAACCGGCTGGCGGCCCTGCCTGGGGCAAACCGGCGCCGCACAGGGGCACCTCCGTAAACAGCAGGTGGGGGTGGGGGATCTGTTCCTGTTTTTCGGTCTGTTTCGGAACGTGGAAAAACAGGGCAGACGTTGGCAGTTTGTAAAACAGGCCCGCCCGTTTCACGGGCTGTGGGGCTGGCTCCAGATTGGCGATGTTTACCGCGTTGATGAGTTGTCGGATCGTGACCTTCGGTGGGCCCGCTACCATCCGCACTTCCATGGTCAGCCAGATGGTGGCAATACGCTCTATGTGGCCTCCGATGCCCTGCAGCTTGAGGGGCGATCAACCGGCCTTCCGGGTGCCGGGGTGTTTGGACGCCTGGAGGAGCGGCAACGCCTGACGGCACCGGATGCCGCTTCGACCACGCAATGGCGATTACCCGGGTGTTTCTATCCGGATTCGGCGGACACCGCGATGAGTTTTCACGGTAACCTCGCCCGCTGGTCCCGGGTCGGGGAATACTGCACTCTGAAAAGTGCCTCGCGGGGGCAGGAGTTTGTGCTGGATACTAGTGGGTGTCCGGGTGTTGTTTCGTGGTTGAGGGAGATTCTATGAAAGTGATGCTATTGGGTGCCACTGGCCTGACCGGTGGCCAGGTGCTAAAGGGTCTGCTGGCGCGGGAAGACGTGTCATCGGTCGTCGCGCCCGTGCGTCGAGCGTTGCCGCTGAACCATGAAAAACTGCATCAGCAGGAAGTGGATTTCGACCGCCTGGATGAACACAGTGATCTGTTCGCGGTGGATGCCATCGTCTGTTGCCTGGGCACCACCATCAAGAAGGCCGGCTCTCGCGAGCAGTTCCGTAAAGTGGACTACGGTTACCCGATGAAAGCGGCGGAGCTTGGCCGGGCAAACGGTGCGCAGGTATTCGTGCTGATGTCTGCCATTGCCTCCTCATCGTCTTCCACCGTTTTCTACAATCGGGTGAAGGGTGAACTGGAAGACGGCATAAAGTCGCTGGGCTATCCCTGCCTGTCCATCTACCAACCCAGTCTGCTGCTGGGCGAACGCAGCGAGCAGCGCACCGCCGAAGCACTGGGCATAAAAGCCATGCCTCTCATCAACCGGGCGTTGATCGGCCCACTGGAAAAGTTTCGCGGTATTGAGGCGGTCACCGTGGCCAGGGCAATGGTTAATGAGGTGTCGGCGCTTGCTCAGCAGGCGCCCGCGCAATCGGAGGTTCGGGTACACGAGTACCCGGACATCAAGGCGTTGGCTGCCCAGGATGTAGCATCCTGACAGTCAGGATCCGTGAAATTCAGGGGGGCGCTTGGCCAGGAACGCGGCGACGCCTTCTGCGAAATCCCCGGTCCGGGTCAGTTCCAGGAACGCTTCCTTTTCGGCTTCCAGTTGGGCAGCCAACTGATCGCCACAGGCTCCGTCCGTAAGCCGTCGAAAGGCACCGAAGGCTCGGGTGGGGCCATTCGCGACGTTTCTCGTAATCTCAGTTACTCGTTTTTCAAAGTCGGCTTCCGTAACAGACTCGGTGATCATGCCCCAGTCCCTGGCTTCGGTCGCACTCAGGGTTCGGCCCAGCAGCATTAACTCGGCTGCCCGCCCAGCGCCGATCTTGTGGGCCAGGAACCAGCTACCACCACAGTCAGGAATGGCGCCAATGCCGTTGTAGGCCAGCAAGAACTTGGTGTCTTCCTGAGCAATGACAAGGTCCGCCATCAGTGCCAGGCTCAGCCCGGCACCAGCGGCAACCCCCTTGACCACCGCGATCACCGGGGCGTCCATGCTGCGCAACAGGAGGATGGCCGGGTTGACCGCACCCAGGATGGCGCTGACGGCTTTGCCCGCCTGTTCGGGAGAGCCGGTCATACTGGCGATATCCCCGCCCGCCATAAAAGCGCGCCCGGAGCCGGTCAGAACGATGCATCGAAGGCCTGATCGGTCTTTCAGTGCCTGAGCCTCCGCGAGAAAGGCTTCTGCCATGGGCACACTGATTGCATTCAGGGCTGCTGGCCGGTTGAAAGTCATCGTTGCGATGCCCGTATCGGCGTCGAATTCGGTGGTTACCAATGAGTCTGACATGGTGGATGTTTCTCTCATCGTAGTGGGCCATGGTTTCACTATTTGTTCAGCGCCCTTCGGTGTCTGACAGGTAACAGGGTAGAAGGGTTTGCCCAATGTTGCCTGAATGGACTACTTTTAATCTGGATCGGGGATCTCCCGATGACAAGAAAAAACAACAACGACAATCATCTTCGGGCGTGAGATGGGTACCAGCAGGGCGTGTTCGCGAGCCTGTCTGCCCGGCGCCAGGGGTGCCGGGAGGTAATGTGAGCATCCTTGAGATCAGTAACCTGTCTCTCTCATTTGGTGGCGTCAAGGCGCTGCAGGATGTCAGTTTTCAGGTGCCTGAAAACACCGTCACGACCGTTATCGGCCCGAACGGTGCGGGCAAGACCTCGCTTTTTAACTGCATCTCCGGCTTTTACAAACCGCAGCAGGGCACCATTCGCTACCATGGCCAAGAGTTGCCGGGCAGTATCAAGCCGCCGAGGCGAGCCGCCCTTGGCCTTGCCCGAACCTTCCAGAACATAGCCCTGTTTCGGGGTATGACAGTACTCGACAACATCAAGCTTGGCGCCCATGTGCACATGAAGAGCGGACTGCTCAGTGCGCTGGTTTATTTCGGGCCGGCCCGCCGGGAGGAAATGGCTGTTCGCAGGGAAGTGGAAGAGCGGATTATCGACTTCCTGGAAATCGATCATATACGACGCCAGCCGGTGGCCAGCCTCTCATACGGGCTTCAAAAACGGGTTGAGCTTGCCCGGGCCCTAGCCATGCAACCAAAGGTGCTGATGCTGGACGAACCGGTGGCCGGCATGAATCGGGAAGAGAAAGAGGACATGGCCCGATTTATTCTGGATATCCGGGAAGAGTGGGGCATTACCGTGCTGATGGTAGAGCACGACATGGGCATGGTGATGGACATATCCGACCATATCGCGGTGCTGAATTTCGGCCAGGTTATTACCGAAGGCGTGCCGGCGGATGTTCAGAACAACCCCGAGGTGATCAAGGCTTATCTGGGCAACAGTGACATCGACAGTTTGCGAAGAAAGCTCAATCCAGAAGGGGAGGTTGCCTGATGGATTGGTTGTTCTTTGGTGAAATCAGCCTCGCCGGTTTGGCCATGGGCGGGCTATACGCCCTTATCGCGCTGGGGTTTGTGATCATCTACAAGGCCACCCGGGTGATCAATTTTGCCATTGGCGAGATCATGATGTTTGCCGCCTATCTGTTCCTGGCCTTTGCTGGTGGCATGGAGTTGTCACCATGGATTGCCCTGCCGCTGGCGGTGATCGGTGGCAGTATTCTGGGCGGTGTGATCGAGAAGACCATGATCCGGCCCATGCTGGGTGAGTCCCCCATCTCGGTGGTGATGGTCACCATCGGCATTGGCAGTATCCTTGTGGGCCTGGTGGAGTTCATCTGGACCGCCGATCCGCAGTTGTTGCCCCGTTTTCTGCCACGGGAGCCGGTGTTTATCGGCCCACTCTACCTCGCTCCAAAAATTGCCTACGGCTTTCTGATCGGTTCGGCCCTGCTCATTATTTATCTGCTTTATTTCCGCTTCTCCAGGGGTGGCGTGGCCCTGAGGGCAACGGCCTCGGATCAGGCGGCGGCCTATTCCATGGGCATTAACGTGCGCCGGGTATTCAACATGGCCTGGGTGTTTGGCTCTCTTGCGGCATCGTTGGCCGGTGTGTTGGTGGCCGCCACCGGCGGCCTCAGTCCGCAGTTCGGGATCATTGGTCTGAGTGTGCTGGTGGTGGTGATCGTTGGCGGCCTGGACAGCATTCTCGGTGCCCTGGTGGCTGGCGTGTTCATTGGCTGGCTGGAAACGGTTGCCGGTGCCTACCTCGGGGGCGAGTACCGTATGCCGGCAACATTCCTGGTGCTGGCGGTGATCCTGGTGATCCGTCCCTACGGCCTTTTTGGCACCCACGAAATAGAGCGAGTGTAAGATGCGCATCGGTGACGCGAAACAGAGTTACGAGGCCGATGAGGCAATCTGGACCAGCCAGACCCAGAAGCTGTGGCTGGGTCTTTTCCTGCTGATTCTTGTGGTGTTCCCGTTTGCCGTCGACTCTTACCTGCTGTACCTGGGCTGCCTGGTTGGCATTGCCGTAATCAGCACCACCGGCCTGAACATCCTGACCGGCTTTACCGGGCTGATTTCCCTGGGGCAGGCGGGGTTCATGGGCGTTGGCGCCTACACGGTGGCCTGGCTGTCCATCAACACCGGCCTGCCGTTCCCGGTCACTCTGGTGCTGGCCGGGCTTATGGCTGCTGCCGTCGGGATTCTGGTGGGCCTGCCATCACTGCGGGTCAAAGGCCTGTATCTGGCCATCGCCACCCTGGCCGCGAGCGTGTTCCTGCACTTCATTTTTGCCGAGTGGGAATCCGTCACCGGTGGCATGGGTGGCCTGAGCCTGGAGCCAGCGCACCTGTTCGGGTTGACGTTCCAGAGTGATTTCATGATGTATTTCATCATCGTGCCGCTGGCGGTGCTGATGGTGCTGGCGGCCCGGAATGTGTTCCGGACACGAATCGGCAGGGCCTTTATTGCCATTCGAGACCGGGATATTTCCGCCGAGATTCTCGGCATTAACCTTCTGCGCTACAAACTGATGTCGTTCGCGCTCAGCTCGTTCTACGCCGGCGTGGCCGGTGGCCTGTTTGCCTATTTCTACCGTGTGGTTACCCCGGAGAGCTTTCCGCTTTCCATGTCCATTTTCTATCTGGCGGCGGTGATCGTGGGGGGCATGGGCAATCTGTTGGGGGGCATCCTCGGTGCTGCTTTCATGACCCTGGTGCCGGAAGCGCTGAAACTGCTGACAGCGGCCCTGACGCCGTTCTACCCCAACGCGCCCGTGTTCATGTCGCCGATGCTGGAAATCATCTTTGGCGCCCTGATCGTGGGCTTCCTGATTTTTGAACCTCATGGGCTTGCGGAAATCTGGCACCGTATCCGTCGCTTTTTCCGCCTCTGGCCGTTCCGGAATTAATGGTTCTCTCACGGGAACCCGTGCAACACCAACAACAAGAAGCCGCAAGGAGAATGAACATGTTCAGAAACATCCTCAAAAAAGGTCGCCGGCTTGCCGGGCTTGGTAGCCTGGTTGCTGCGCTGACAGTCGCCGCGCCGGTGATGTCACAGGACAAGGAGCCCGTCGTGTTTGGCGGCTCCATACCGCTCTCCGGCGTGTTTGCGTTTGCCGGTATTCACATCCACGCCGGTCTGACCGACTACACCAACTGGATCAACAGCCAGGGGGGCATCAATGGCCACCCGGTCGAGTATGTGATGGAAGACACCGCCTATGAGGTGGATCGTTCGGTGGCGGCCTTCAAGAAAATTTCCGGTAGCAGTTCCCCGGCTACCTATTACGGCGACAGCACCGGTTTCATGAAAGCCATTGCCGCTGAGCTCAATAGCCAGGGCAATACTCTGATGAGCGGGGCGTCGTTCGCGACCGCGCTGACGGATAACGAGCAATACCCTTACCAGTTCATTCCCGGCCCGAACTACAGTCAGATGTTCGGCATCATTCTGGAGTACATCGCCACCCAGGGTGAAGGCGGTGATATGCCTACCGTGGCCTTTGTTTACAGTGATACCGAATTCGGTAAGGACCCCATCGAAAACGGCAAAGCCCGCGCGGGCGAGCTGGGCATCGAGGTTGTCGAGGAGATTGTGACCAAGCCCGGCAGTGTGGATGTGTCCGCCGAGGTTTTGAAGCTTCGCCGGGTGCGACCGGACTTTGTGGTGTTTCATGGCTACGTACTGTCGCCGATCAACGAGTTCATGGTGCAGATGCGCCAGATGGGCCTCGATACCCAGTTCATGGGCACCTTCTGGTCCTCGGACAAACTGATCATCGACAAGATGGGAGCGGATGCCGATGGCTACATGGGCGTAATGCCCTACAACTATTACGACAGCGAGGAAAGCGGGCCCATGCTTAATGCCCTCCGTGCCCAGGCGGAGAAGAGCGATCCGGAAGCGGGCTACCGTCCTACCGGCTACATGCAGGGGTGGTTCAATGCCATGGTCTGGACAGAAGTGGTCAAGCGCACGCTCGATGCGGGGAAAGAACTGACCGGAGACAACATGGCGGAATCTCTTGCCTCTATTGAGGACTGGGATACTGGCGGCATCATCGGCATTCCGGTCACCGTGCGGAACATGTCCTTCCCGGTCGGCCGTATCTGGCGGGTGAATGCTGAAGAAGGCCGTTATGAGCCGGTATCGGACTGGATTCACCTCGACTGAGGGGCTGTATGGAAGCCTTACTGGAAATCGATAATATCGAGGTGGTCTACAACAAGTCGGTACAGGTTCTTCGGGGCCTGTCGCTGCGGGTGCCGGAGGGCGCCATTGTGGCGCTCCTCGGTTCCAATGGTGCGGGCAAATCCACCACGCTGAAGAGCGTCTCCGGCCTGCTGACCCTGGAAGACGGGGAGGTGACCGCCGGGGAAGTACGTTTCCGGGGCAGGGATGTAAAGGGTACGCCTCCCGAAAAACTGGTGCGTAACGGACTCTTCCATGTCATGGAAGGCCGCCGTGTCTTTGAAGACCTCACGGTGGAGGAGAACCTGGTTGCCGCCACCTACGCACTCAGTGGCAGCAAGCCCTCCCTGAGCGACAGCTACGAACTGGTCTATGACTATTTCCCGCGCCTCAGGGAACGTCGCAAGCAGTTGGCGGGTTACCTCTCCGGTGGCGAACAGCAGATGCTGGCTCTGGGCCGGGCGCTGATTGCCCAGCCGGACCTGATCATGCTTGATGAGCCGTCCCTGGGCCTGGCACCGCTGCTGGTGGAAGAGATTTTTACCATCGTGGCGCGGATCAACCGTGAACAGGGCACCGCGATTCTTCTGGTGGAGCAGAATGCGGCCGTGTCTCTGGCGATTGCCTCATACGGTTACATCATGGAGAACGGCAAGATCGTGATCGACGGCCCGGCGGATAAGCTTACGGCGAACGAGGACGTTCAGGAGTTCTATCTGGGTGTGGGCGGCAAGGAAGGTGAAGCCCGTAGTTACCGCGATATCAAGCACTATAAACGCCGTAAACGGTGGCTGTCATGACAACACCTTCCCTGCCTGATCTGACCCTGACCCAGATGCTGCGGGCCCATGCGCAAGAACGGCCGGATGCCCTGGCCCTGCGTCAGAAAGACTTTGGCATCTGGCAAGCCTATTCCTGGCGGGACTACTACAACCGCGCCCGGCATTTTGGTCTTGGCCTCCGCGCCATGGGGTTGGAGGAGGGCGGCCATGTGGCCATCATCTCGGAAAATCGGGTGGAGTGGGTGATTGCCCAGATGGGTATTGGCATGGTTCGGGGCATCTGTGTTGGGGTGTACCCGACCAGTCCCTGGAATGAAGTGGCCTACGTTCTCGAACACAGCGATGCAAGCATTGTGGTGTGTGAGGATCAGGAGCAGACCGACAAGGTGCTGGAAGCCTGGCCCCAACTGCCCCAATTGAAGCACACCATTGCCATTGATATGAAAGGCCTTCGCTACTATCCAGAGCCCCCGGCGGCGTTCGAGGACATTGAGGCCAGAGGCCGGGAGTATGAAAAAGACCATCCCGGACTGGTGGATGAATTGCTGGATGGCCAGCGGATGGATGACACCGCCCTGATGATCTACACCTCCGGTTCCACCGGACGGCCGAAGGGCGCGATGATCAGTTGGGGCAATCTTCACGCTGCCGCTCCCGGTCTTATTGAATTGCTGCAGGCGGACGATCGCGGTTCCAGCCTTTCCTACCTGCCTCTGTGCCATGTGGCGGAGCAGGCGGTAACCAACATTGCGCCGGTTTACGCAGGCAGCTCCGTCAGCTTTGGCGAGAGCCTGCGGACCGTTCAGGAGGATTTGCGGGAAATTGCGCCGACCTTTTTCCTGGGCGTGCCCAGAATCTGGGAGAAGCTGCACTCCGCCATCTATATCAAGGTCCAGGAAACCGGGCGTTTCCGCCGGGCATTGTTCGATTGGGCCATCCGCGCGTGTTCGCCTATGGCGACCAAATCCCGGGCGCAGTGGAGCCTGAAAGAAAAAGGCCTGTACAGCCTCAGTTACTGGCTGGTGTTCCGGGCCCTGCAGAATTTCATTGGCCTGCGCCGATGTACCATTGCGATGACCGGAGCGGCCCCCATTTCCACCGGGATTCTGGAATTCTTCCGGACTATTGGTGTTCCGCTGCTGGAAGTCTATGGCCAGACGGAAAGTACCGGCGTGGCAACCGCACAGCCGGTGGATGACGTGAAGCTGGGAACCGTGGGTGTCGCGATCGCCGGCGTTGAGGTCAAACTCGGTGATCAGAACGAGATCATTATGCGCGGTGGCAGCATGTTCAAGGGCTACTACAAGAGCGACGCGGCGACTGCTTCTACCCTGAAAGACGGCTGGCTGCATACCGGCGACGTAGGCGAGTGGCGGAATGGCCAGCTCAAGATTGTCGACCGGCTGAAAGACATCATGATCACCGCCGGCGGCAAGAACCTGTCGCCGACGGAGATTGAGAACACCATCAAGGCCAGCCCCTATATCAAGGAATGCATTGTGATCGGTGAGGCCCGGAAATACGTTTCCGCCCTGATACAGATCGATTTTGACACGGTGGCCAAGTGGGCCGAACAGCAACGGATTGCCTATACCACCTTCCGCAGCCTGACAGAACAGGCGCAGGTGAATGAACTGATCCAGGCCGAGGTGAGCAGGGGTAATGATCAGTTACCCCAAGTGGCACAGATCAAGCGTTTCCACCTGCTCACCAAAGAGCTCGACCATGACGACGATGAAGTGACAGCCACCATGAAGGTGCGCAGAAGCAACATCTATGAGAAGTATACGGATGTGATCGAGTCACTTTACGTTTGAACAAACCCGCGCTCTGCGACATGCCTCCAGCGCCTTGAGGGCATCGACCTTCAGTGGGAGATTGAGCGCCCACTGAATATCCGTCCTCTCGAAGCCGATGTCCGCCAGCATCTCGTCATCTTCCTTCAGCAAAGGCAGGAACAGGCGACGAAAATGGTGCCTGCGCCGGAAGATTCTGACCCAGAACTCAACCGTTGCCATGAACGCCAGTGGCGGGGTGGCCGGCATGTAAAGCTCCAGCTCCGGGGGCTTGGCGGGGGCGTCTGGACGAAGCTGGGGGCGGCGAAAATCCTGATAATGGCTCATCGTTTCAATCTCCAGTTCAGTCATCAGTATGGGTGCCCTCGCGTGTTTGCGGGGGCATGGTTATCAGCATGCAACGTCACCTTTGATCAAACAAACGAAAAGATTTAACATCTGAGTTAAGAAAAATTGAAAGGTGGCTTATGAACAGTACCGAACTTGCGCCTAACCGCGAGGTTGGCCCGCTACTGGATACCGACGTATTGAGAACCTTCGTGGCCATTGCCGAGAGCGGAAGCTTTACCCGGGCCGCGAAGCAGGTTTTTCGCACCCCTTCGGCCCTGAGCATGCAGATCAAACGGCTTGAGGAAATTCTCGGTCATGTCCTTTTTGTGCGCGAAGCCCGTCGCGTCCGGCTGACGCCCGAGGGAGAAGTGCTACTGGGGTATGGCCGGCGACTGCTGCGATTGAACGAGGAGGCTATCCGGCAGTTCCTCTCTCCCGTTTTGGAAGGCCGGGTCAGTTTGGGCACTTCAGACGATGTGGGGAGCCGTATCCTGCCGGGCGTACTGGCGCAGTTCGCGCGCTCGTATCCGGCGGTTCAGGTGGATGTGGTGGTTGGCTCCAGTCAGCAGAACCTGGACCGGCTCGATGCGGGAGAGCTGGATATGGTGCTGGTCACCATTGGCAATGAGGGGCAGGAGCGACGCGGTGAAGTTGTACACACCGAACCGTTGGTGTGGGCCGGCCGCGAAGGGGGTGTCGCTGCCAACCGGTCACCCCTGCCGGTGGCGCTTGCCAGCCATGGTTGCGTATGGCGCCGGGCCGCGCTGACGGCCCTGGATGACGCCCATATTTCCTATCGGGTTGCCTACACCTGCGATAATTGCTTCGGCCAGGAAGCGGCGATGTTGTCGGACCTGGCGGTTGCACCGTTCCCCGTCAGCCTGGTGCGCCCGCCGCTACGAAAACTCGACCGGGAAGGGCTGCCGGCGCTGGCGGAGTATCAGATCGCACTCGTGCGAAGTGGCAGCAATCCGGTCAACGATGCGCTGGCGGGGCATGTGAAGGATGCGTTTCTGGATTGGAGGTGATCTCCGGAGATCTCTTGGTCTCAAGATGGTCATATCGCTAAACATGTAATGTAATTGTTTCTTACAGTTCGTTGCCTTAACTGTACCTTAAGCTACTTATTTCCCCGATGGGTTGAGCATATATTGAGCAATGTGCTGCTTCATCCATCAGGGAGAGAATGTCATGTTTGGGCGCCATCGTATTGCGGAATTGACGGATCAGTTAACGGTCTCCAGGGGCGAACAGGAGAGGATTCGGCAAACCCTGAATGCCATTGCCTCCCAGATCGGGTATATCGAGTTCAGCCCTTCGGGAATTGTAGAGTCTGCCAATGATATCCTGCTATCCATTGTCGGGTACGAGCGCCAGGAGGTCATTGGCAAGCACCACCGGGCGCTGTGTGACTCAAGCTATACGGCGTCGTTGGAATACCAGCACTTCTGGGAGGATCTCGGGCGCGGTATCAAGAAACAGGGCACATTCCCCCGCTTTGCCAAGGATGGTCGGCGTGTCTGGCTGGAGGCCACCTATTTCCCCGTCACCGATGAGGACGGGAAAGTCTTCAAGGTCATCAAACTGGCAACAGACGCGACTGCCGCCCAGGACAAAGTGGCGGATGATACCGCCATGCTTGATGCCCTCGACCGCTACATGGCCGTCATCAAGTTCACGCCCGACGGCACGATACTGGAGGCCAACGAGAACTTCCTGGCCACCACCGGCTACGCCAAGGACGAGATCATCCATCAGCACCACAGGATGTTCTGCTTTGATGATTTCTATCGCGATAACCCTGACTTCTGGAAGCGGTTGGCCCGTGGTGAGAGTTTTTCAGGGCAGTTTGAGCGCAGGGACAGGAACGGCAAGAGTATCTGGCTGGAAGCCACCTACAGCCCTGTTCTGGATGCTGGCGGGCAGGTATACAAGGTGATCAAATTCGCCTCGGACATTACCGCGCGGGTGAACAACGCCCGCGAGGCAGCCGACGTTGCTGCCGCCACTTCCGAGGAGACCTCACAGATTGCGGCTGAAGCTACCCGTGCCCTCAACCTTGCGGTGGAAACCTCGGCGTCGGCTCTGGCTGAGGTGGCCAGCGCCACGGAGGTAAGCCGGGATCTGGAAACCCAGGCCGAGCAGATTGGCAGTATTGTCAGCACCATTCGCTCTGTGGCTGAGCAGACCAACCTGTTGGCCCTGAACGCTGCCATCGAAGCCGCCCGCGCCGGCGAAATGGGGCGGGGGTTCGCAGTGGTAGCCGACGAGGTACGTAAACTGGCTGCAAAGACCGCTGAATCCCTGGAAGAAATTTCCACGGTAGTGGGCAAGAACAGCCACTTGATCGAGTCCCTGCGCGCGAACATGGACGGGGTATCGACGCTGTCACGTCGCAGTTCGGATGAAATCTCGGGTATTGCTACCGGCATTCAGCAGGTGGAGAAGGGTATGACGGATCTGGCGGCTGTGGTGGCGCGGTTGATCAATGAGGAGTAATCAAAAAAGCCCCTACGCGAGGGGCAGAAGGTCACAACGATAACGCCGTGTGGAGCGTTGCAGGGCCGGGTCCTGGCCCCGCCGCCCGGTCAGAACTTCACACGTAGACCGGTGGTTACGATGGTGATGTCCTCGTATTCCGGGTTGTAGCAGGTTCTTCCGGAAGTGGTGCACCATTCGGCGCGCTCGAAGCTGTGTATCTTGGCGCCACCGTAGACGTCGAACATGTCCGTGGGGCTCCAGACGTAGCCAACCCCGATCACGGAACCTTTCTCGTCTTCCTTGTTGCGGTCGCGGTTCTCACCGTAGTGAATGTCGAACGCGTGCTGGCGATTCGGGCGATAGCCCAGTTTGACGTAGCGGAACTGTCCCAGTTCCGAGTTCGTTGCATCAAACGTGTCCGTTGCCTCCTCTTCCGTCAGTTCCTGGGCCCGGTTAACCGCTGCTAAAGACAGGTTCAGGCCGGTATTGCTGTGAAAGTACGAGACCGAACCACCGTAGATGTTGACGTCTTCTCCGTCTGAGCCACCCGGGTCCTCATTGTTCTGGGTCGCACGGGAATAGCCCACGCCGACCAGCATGCGGCCGCCCGGCACCCGGAGGCCGGATTTGACACCTACCTGCAGAACGGAGTTGTGCCCATCGTCACCATCGTGGCCGGCACTGACCGACACCGTGGCAGGGCCGATGCGGGGGCTGTCGTAGCGAATCCGGTTGTGCCGCCCTTCAAAATTGTAGTCACGAATACTGCCGGAAATGGACGACTCGTTCTGCGCGGGATTCGCCAGGTCGAACGGCTCATTGCCCGTGAAATTGCCGCTGCCGTCAAAGGTGCGCTTGAAAGAGGACGATTTCAGTTCGTAACGGAGGCTGCCACCGATCAGGTTCGGGTTACGAAAACTGATGACGCCTGTACCGGAATAATCCCGGCGTCCGGCATTGTAGGCTGCACCCTCGCCCAGGCCGAGGGTCACCTTGCCGTAGGGTGTATCCACAAACGCATCGGTAATGCGCTCATCCACTTCCGGCCCTGTGTTCTTGGCATCCGGGTCCACGTCGTTCGAGGCGTTGGAAAACACGCCCACTTCGATGAGCGCTCCGGCTGTCCAGCCGTCAAACAACCGTTGAGTACCGCCGATGTTGAAGCGCGTCGGGCTGTTGCGGTTATCCACATGGTAGAACTCGGTGTCCGAACCCACGCCCAGGTTGTTCGCGCTGTAGCCATCCTTGGCGTACATGACAGCGCGGTTTACCTGGCCGCCGACCTCGACTTCCAGCGCAGATACGGGGAGTGCCGTCAGGCCAACTACGCCAGCCGCCAGCATCGATTTGAAAAACCTCATATTGCCTCCGGTTTCTTGTTTTGTAAGGTTTCGTCCGCAGAGTTCACCTGTTTGTATTCGGCCAATTCGAGACGTGTCTTTGTTATCAGTCTGGTCTCATGGCGCTTTCCACGCTTACTTTATCGGCTACTATTGATACCTATGTAAATTGAAAACATTAGATAGGTATATGCGTTTTCTGCATGTAATTTGGAGAAGCCATTGAATATCAAAAAGTTGAAGTGCTTTCGCGCTGTGGTGATTCACGGCTCCCTGGTGGCGGCCGCCAATGTGATGAACCTGAGCCAGCCTGCGACCAGCCGATTGATCTCCACGCTGGAGGACGAACTGAAGTTGAAACTGTTCAAGCGGGAGAAGCGGCGCCTGGTGCTGACGCCGGAAGGCAAGGAGTTTTACCGGGAAACCGAGAAGATCCTGTCGAACCTGGATGATCTGCCCCGCATCGTGCAGGAGATCAAGGCGGGGGGGACCCGGACTCTGCGGATTGTGGCGTTGGCCAGGCTGGCGAACAGTCTGGTGTCGCCGGCATTGGCGCGATTCGTGAAGGAGCACCCGGACCAGCGCTTTAGTGTGGATGTGCGAGGGCATCGGGACATCGAGCAATGGGTGGCCGGTCGCCACTACGACATTGCCGTGGCGTTGACCAAGCCCTGCAATCACCCCTCCGTTATTCAACGGCCCTTTTTTGACACCGACGCGATGGTGATGATTCCTCGCGGGCATCCCCTGGAAGCTCTGGAATCCGTTTCCCCGGCCCAGATGGCGGAGCACGACATCATTGCCCTGGCGCCCGGGTTACGTCCCCGTTTCCAGATGGAGGAAATCTTCAACGCGGCCGGCGTCGCCCTCGATTGCAAGATCGAAACCACGTCCAGCGTGCTGGCGTGCCAGATGGTGGTGGAGGGGCTGGGGGTCACGATCATTGATCGGCTGGCTGCGCTGGCAGTGGACCAGTCACGGTTTTGCCTGCGCCCATTAAGCCCTAACTACCGGTTGCAGTTTGTGTTGCTGTTTCCGCCGGGTTTTGAAGAAACGCCGGCCACCACCAGCCTGGTGCGATGTCTTCAGGAAGAGGTGGCTTCCGCGTTGGGGGAGCACGCCACGATGACGGGCACCGCATAACCCGGGTGTTTATAGATGCATTAATTGCATAGAAATATGACTTATATTCAATTTTAAAATCAATTCGGCCTGCCTAGACTGATTTCCAATCCCTGATCTGGATGCGAACCAAACAACCATCAGGTGCTCCAATAATTACAACAGGAGGAGACATGAGGATCCGGCCCCCGGTGCCCATCGGTCACTGCCTTATTGGCTTGCTAGCCCTTTGCGTACTGCCTTTTCATGCCAGCGCTGGCCCGAAAGACGACACCCTGGTGGTGGCGCTTTCCAAGCCGCTGACAACGGTTGACCGGCTGTATTCCATTCAGCGCGAAGGGTTGATCCTTTCCCGGCTGACCGACGACGGCCTGTTCTTCGTGGACCCGGACACCCTCGAGTTTGTCCCTCTCGCGGCGTCCTCCTATGAATGGGTGTCAGACACCGAACTGGACGTCACTGTTCGTGACGACGTGGTGTTTCACGATGGCAGCTCGCTGACGGCGGAAGACGTTGTCTACACCTTCGAATGGGTGATCAACGAAGACTCGGACACCAGCCGTGGGCCGGTGATCCGTAGCTGGCTTGAAAGCGTCGAAAAGCTGGCCCCCGGGAAGGTTCGTTTTAACCTGAAGCTGCCTTACCCCATGGCGTTGCGCGATATGGCGATCAGCATACCGTTGCGCAGGCAGGGTACCTACGATGAGGCAGGGGACGAGACGGACGAGCAGCCGTTAAACGGGATCGGTCCGTACAAAGTGACGGCCTTCAGTGCTGGCCGCGAAATTGTCCTTGAGCGTTTCGAGGACTATTACCAGGCCAGTCCAAAGGCGAATCCGGCCATAGAGAACATGGTGTTTCGGGTCATCCCGGACCAGGGTACGCAACAGGCGGAACTGCTCAGTGGCGGTATCGATATCATGATGGACGTGCCGCCGGATGTGGCCGACAACGTCAGCCACCTGCCGGGCGTCAAACGCCTGGAGGGCAATGATATCCGCATCGGCTATATCACCCTGGATGCCGCCGGCTATGTCGACCCGGACTCACCGTTTACCAAGCTCAAGGTGCGCAAGGCCATCAATCACTCCATCAATCGTGAGGAAATCACCAAATACCTGATGCGTGGCAGTGCCGAGGTGGTTCATTTCGCCTGCCACCCACGCCAGTTCGGGTGCAATGCGGATGGCCCGCGTTATCCCTACAACCCTGAGAAGGCAAAACAACTGCTGGTCGAAGCCGGTTACCCGGACGGGTTCTCCTTCAAGCTGTGGGCCTACCGGGAAAAGATCATTGCGGAGGCCGTGGTCAGCAACCTGAAGGCCATTGGCCTGGATGTAGACCTGCGGTTCGTCAAGCTGAACGTGTTTTCCAAGGTTCGCAACAGCAAGGATATGCAGGCGTTCTTCGCCTCCTACGGCAGTGGCGGCACGGCGGACGCGTCTGCCTCTACCGGGGTTCATTTCGCGGCCAATTCCGCCCGTAATTACAGCGGTGACGAAGCGCTTGCGGAGACCGTGATCGCGGCGGAACAGACCATCGATGCCGAGGAGCGCAAGCGCCTGTATCGGCAGGCCCTTAACCGCATTGCGGAGCAGGCCTACTGGGCGCCGATGTTTTCCTACAGCCAGAACTTCCTATTAACACCCGAGCTGGAATTCTCCGTGCCCAAGGACGGCGTTCCCCGGTTCTGGCAAGCCAGTTGGAGGCAGTAATCATGTTGAACTATGTGCTGCGCAGAGGGCTCATGGCACTGCTGGTGGCCCTGACGGTGTCCTTCGGAACCTTTGCGTTGTTCCATTTCGCCACCGATCCGGCCCAAACCATTGCTGGCGAGGACGCGCCCCAGGAAATGGTGGATGAGATCCGCGAGCAATACGGTTTCGATCGCCCGGTGCTGGTGCAATACGGCGACTGGCTGGGCGGCGTGCTGCAGGGGGATTTCGGCAGGAGCTATTTCTGGAAGCAGCAGGTGGTTGAGCTGATCCAGGAACACGCCAAGGTCACCATCCTGCTCGCGCTGTCGGCCCTGATGGTGACGGTGGTGATTGCGCTGCCGCTGGGCATCAGTGCCGCCCTCAAACCCAACAGCTGGGTGGATCGCCTCGCATTATCAACGGCGGTGTCGGCCCAGGCCATACCCAATTTCTGGCTCGGGCTGATGTTCATCATCCTGTTTGCCGTCACCTTTCCGATCTTCCCGGTGTCCGGTGACGCCACCTGGAAACACTATGTGCTGCCGTCACTGGTGCTGGGTGCCAGCTCGGTGCCCGCTGTGATGCGGCTGACACGGACCGGACTGCTGGATGTGCTGTCGTCGGATTACATCCGCACCGCCCGCGCCAAGGGGTTCATGGGCTACCGCTTGATCCTTCAACAGGCCATGCGCAACGCGTTGCTGCCCATTGTCAGTGTGTTGGCGGTGCAGCTTGGCCACAAGCTGGGCGGCTCGGTGGTGACCGAATCGGTGTTCAGCATGAATGGCCTGGGCCGGCTGGCAGTGGAGTCCATCTTCAACTCGGATATCCCCACAGTGCAGTCGCTGATCCTGATATTCGTGTTGACCTTTGTATTGCTCACGTTGGCGGCTGACCTGATCAACGCCTGGCTTGACCCTCGGATCCGGATGGGGTGAATGATGACCACAAGACACGCACTCGGCGATGCCAGCATCGCAACCGTTGAAACACCGTCCGAGCTCGAGGAGGGCGGCCTGGGGCTGAGCCCCACCATGGCCGCCCTGAAGCGGGCCCGCAGACATCACGGCCTGAAGATCGGCTTTGGCATTCTGCTGGTGATGGCCGTGTTCGCACTGTTTGCACCCTGGCTGGCACCGCACGACCCGTACATGCAGAACCTGTCCCTGCGCATGCTGCCACCGGTATGGAACGAGGGTGGAAACTGGGAGTATCTGTTGGGCACTGACCACCTGGGCCGGGATTACCTCAGTCGCCTTATTCACGGTGCCCGCATCTCGATGACCATCGGTCTGGGCGCTGCGTCCATCGGTGCGGTGATTGGTGTCACCCTGGGGCTGATTGCCGGCTATTTCGGTGGCTGGATCGATCAGGCCGTCAACTTCCTGGTGACTTGCCAACTGGCCGTACCCAGCCTGCTGCTGATCATGGCGCTGGTATTTGTTATCGGCCAGTCGGTCACTGTGGTGATCTTTGTCATCGGCGCTACCCACTGGGTGTTCTATCTGGTGGTCACGCGCTCGGCCACGCTGCGGCTGCGGGAACTGGATTTCGTCGCCGCCGCCAACGCCATGGGCTGCAGCAAGTTCCAGATCGCCGTGCGTGAAGTACTGCCGAACCTGGTGAACCAGATCATGGTGATTTTCACCCTGGAAGTGGCCGTGGCCATCCTCAACGAGGCCACCCTGTCGTTCCTCGGCCTGGGCATTCCGTCGCCGCTTCCGTCCTGGGGGCTGATGATCGCCGAAGGTAAGACCGCCATGTTCTTCCAGCCCTGGCTGGTGATCCTGCCCGGTATTGCCCTGTTTATCCTCGTGATTGCCATCAACCTGCTGGGGGATGGGGTCCGCGATGTCACCGTTACCAACCGGAGGAACTGATATGACCACGGCTTCCATCCTGGATATCCAGGACCTGTCCGTCGAGATCCCCACGGACTCCGCCACACTGAAAGCGGTGAGGGGCATCAGCCTGGACCTCAAGCGCGGCGAGACTCTGGGTATTGTCGGCGAATCCGGTTCCGGAAAGTCCATGACCGCGCTGGCGATCATGAATTTGCTGCCGCCTTCCGCCAGGCGCGCTGCCGCCTGCATCAATTTTGATGGCAGCGACCTGACCCATTCCGGTGAACGGGAACTGGCCACCAAGGTGCGCGGCCAGCGCATTGGCATGATCTTCCAGGAACCCATGACCAGCCTGAACCCGGTGTACTCCATCGGACGCCAACTGACTGAAACCATGACCCTGCACCGCAATGTGTCCAGGGCCGAGGCCGAGCAACGTGCCATTTACCTTTTGGAGAAAGTGGGCCTGCCTGACCCGGCCAGTCGGTTGAAGCAATACCCCCACGAGCTCTCGGGTGGCCAGCGCCAGCGGGTGATGATCGCCATGGCGCTAATGAATGAGCCGGAATTGCTGATTGCCGACGAGCCCACCACCGCACTGGATGTGACCATCCAGGCACAGATCCTGTACCTGTTGCAGGATCTGCAGAAAGAACTGGGCATGTCGATGATCCTGATCACCCATGACCTGGGTGTGGTCTCCCGTTCAGCCGACAAGATCGCGGTGATGTACGCCGGCGACATTGTGGAAACCGGCACCGCGGAAGAGGTGCTCAAGAATCCTCAGCATCCCTATACCCAGGGCCTGCTGGAGTGTGTGCCGGGTTATCGCGGCAACGATGCCCACCGGTTGGGCTCGATTCCGGGCATTGTCCCCTCCATGACCGGCACCATTAGGGGATGCGCCTTTGCCTCCCGCTGCCCGAGAGCCGTGGACGCCTGCAAGATTGACCTGCCACCGAGAAAGCAGCTGGGGCCAGGGCGCACCTACGTCTGTCACGATCCGGACGCAACGCGAAACCAGGCTTCGTTCGGGTCTGAAGAAGCCGCCAACGAAGTCGCGGTGGAGCTTCCGAAAACGCCGGGTGACACGGTGCTGACGGTCGACAGCGTGAGCTGTACCTTCTCGGTACGTCGTGGGTTGTTCGGCAAGCGCAAGTCATTGAAAGCACTCGATAGTATCAGCCTGGATATCCGCAAGGGCGAGGTACTGGCGCTGGTCGGTGAATCCGGATGTGGCAAGACCACCCTGTCGCGAACCATCATGGGGCTGCAGCAACCGGATACCGGTTCCGTTAGCCTGGGCCAGCACGAGATCAGTACCCTGCCGGCCGGTCAGCGTGCCCGCATGATTCAACCGATCTTCCAGGACCCGTATTCCTCGTTGAATCCCCGCAAGACCATTGGCGACATTATCGGGCGACCCCTTGTCGTCAACTGTATGGGCACCAAAGCCGAACAGCTCGCCAAGGTCCACAAAATGATGGAGCACGTGGGCCTGCCACGGCGCGTGTTCAACAGCTACCCGGACCAGCTGTCCGGTGGGCAGCGCCAGCGGGCGGCGATTGGCCGCGCCCTGATCATGGACCCGGAGATCGTCATCTGTGACGAGCCCACGTCCGCACTGGACGTGTCGGTGCAGGCACAGATCCTGAACCTGCTGCTCGATTTGCGGGATGAACTGGACCTGACGTACCTGTTCGTCACCCACGACCTCTCTGTTGTTCAGCACATGGCCGACCGGGTGGCGGTGATGTACCTCGGGGAGATCGTGGAGTGCGGGGAACGTAGCCAGGTGTTGTCCAACCCCAAGCATCCGTACACCAGCGCGTTGCTGGACTCCGCGCTCAGCATCTCACCGGACCTGAGCATGCCAGCGCCCGGTTTGTCCGGCGAGTTTCCGAACCCGATGAACCGGCCATCCGGCTGCCCGTTCCATCCCCGCTGTCCTGTCGCGGAACAGCAGTGCCGGGAAGAGGTTCCCAAACCGGAAATCATCGATACCACCTTTGTGAAATGCTGGAAGGCACGGACTTTCAGCCATCAGGCAAAGCATCCATAAACAACAATAGGAAGGAATTTGCGCCATGAAGATGATCGCCATTTTTTTAGCCGCGCTTTTCTCGCTGCTGGCGGGCTGTCAGGCAGTCACAACCGAACCTGTCGCGTATTCGGAAGACAGTGAATCCGACCTTTTTGACCCGGAAACCTTCGAGCGCTACAGCTCGATCGTGGTCGAGGCCGGCACCCCGGAAAAGCCCGTGGACATGCGGCTGTGGTACACGCGCCCGGACGAACTGACCGCCGATACGCCGGTGATGATGGTAATGCATGGCGGCCGCCGTGATGCCGATGTGTACCGGGATTACTGGGGCGCCTACGCCAATGAATACGATGTGCTGATTGTGGCCCCGGAAATATCGGACGACGACTACCCGACCGGCTGGGGCTACCAGACCGGTAACTGGGTCACGCCGGATTCGTCCTCGGTGGACGAAACCAAGGGGCAGAGGAACCCGCCAGAGCAGTCCTCTTTCGCCGCTCTGGAGCGGGCGTTCGACAAGCTGCGGGACGCCTTCGCGCTGGAGGCCACCGAATACGACATCTGGGGCCACGGCAGCGGTGCCCAGTTTGTCACCCGCATGGTGATGCTCTACCCGCAGGCCCGGATTGGCACCGCCGTGGCCGCCAACTCCGGCACCTACACCTTCCCGGACTGGACCCTGCCGTTGCGCTACGGGCTCAAGAATACCGGTGTTGAGGAAGACGATCTCAAGCCCTCCTATGCGCATCACCTCGTCGTTATGCTCGGCACTGCCGACAACGACCCCTCACACCGCCTGCTCAGCAAGCTGGATATCGCCATCGCCCAGGGTGCCCACCGCCTGGAGAAGGGCAAGAACTTCTACGCCGCGAACAAGGCCAAGGCGGAAGAACTGGGTACGGAATTCAACTGGGAACTGGAAACCGTCTACGGCATCGGCCACAGCGGCCAGAAGATGTCGGTAGCCGGCGCCCGATACCTGCTGGCGGGTGAGAAGGAACGGGCACTGTTCCCGTTGGATGACGATTCCGACAGCGACGGTGGCAGTGAGACACAGGAAAAGAACGAGTTACTCCAGGGCTCCGGAGCGGAAGACGACCCGTTTGCGGACATGGACTGATTGATCCAGGACACGCTACACAGAGTGAGTTCCCACATGAACGATGCACGCAGTACACAAGGAGCGGCTCCGCGATTCGGGGTCAATCTGGACCACGGTTGGGTCAGCTTTCTGGAAAGTGGCGACGGTGAACCGGTGCTCTTCCTTCATGGCCTCAACGGCAATGCGTCCAGTTGGCAGGACCAGTTCAGTGAGCTGGCGCCGGACATGAAAATGGTCGCCTGGGATGCGCCCGGCTATGGCAAATCGGACGCCGCTGGCAATACGGTCGAGGCGCTCGCCCGCGTGGCGATCGCGTTTGCAAAACGGGTATGGCCAGGGCCCATCAACGTGGTTGGCCATTCCATGGGGGGGCTGGTGGCCATGAAGATGGCGGTACTTGAACCGCAACTGGTCAAGCGGCTGGTGCTGTCCTGCACCCATCCCGGGCATGGTCTGGGGCAGAGTGGTGGCGCCAACGAGCGCTATCGGCGCCGGCTTGAAGAGCTCCGGGACCTTCCACCGGAGGTCTACGGTGAACGGCGGGCAAAAGGCATGCTACCGGCGGGCACCGACGAGCGTATTTTCCGGAAAGTGGCTCGAGTTGCTGCGGAGTCCCGTTCAGAAGGCGTTGCCAACGCCGCCTGGGCGATACAGACCGAAGACCTGCAACCCGAGCTGACCAGAATCCAGGCGCCCACGCTGGTCATTACCTGCGATGAGGACAAGGTGGCGCCATTGGCCAAAGCGCAGCCGTTGCTGGACCGGATACCGGATGTGCGGCATGTGGAACTGGCCGGCTTGGGGCACGCGCCCTATATGGAGAATGCACGTTGGTATAACACGGTGTTAAAGGAGTTCCTGATCGCGGGGGCATAGGGGCTTGCCTCCCAGTCGTTGTTCCAGAATCAGCTAACCTGTCGAGACACCGGGCTTGAAATTCCGGTGTCGCGATAGAACATGCGAAGGGATACAGCGACTGAACTAGGAGAGCAAATGGAATACATAAGCCCCATCAGCAGCGCCGTCATGGCGGTTATCTGGATCGTCTATTTTCAGTTGTTCCTGATCCAGTACCAGCGCAATAACCGCCCCTATATGGTTATTCACCATGCCCAGAACGAAAACCCGGACGCCCTGTGTCTGCTGGTGAATATGGGCAAGGAAACCATCCATGTGCAGTGTGTGCAGGTGGTGCTGCAAACCCGTAGCGGTGAAGAGAGAACCCTGACCGTTACCGAGTATCGCCGGGTTGGGGCAGACGACAGCAATGTACACCAGGTTCTGCGGCAGGGGCCGCTGCAGCCAGGTGGCTACCTGGTGCTGGGGTCGTTCCGCAACATCATCCTGGGCCGCCGAAGTGACGATAGCGACAGTGACAGCGACTACCTGTTCGAGGATGTTACTGCTGTAGAAATTCGGGCCGCAGTGGTTCACGGCCCCAGCCGCTATGCCGTGGGTGTACGCCGGCGTTTCTGGCTAAGACATGACGGTGCATCGGAAATTTTCCCCCGCGATATCCACAGTGAACAGCTCAACCGCAGGCGTCACCGGCATGAAGTGCGCCGTTGGCTGGAAACGGAGCTGTGCCCTCAGTAGCCGTGATCAGTTCGGGCCAGAATACGGCGAGAGGGTCAGTGTCACTGAGTGTTTTTCGCCTTTTGCCGTTTGAGAAAGTCCACTTTCCATTGCTCCATGCCAAAGTACTCGGTGCCAATGTTGGCCTCTACCCGATGCTTGGCCTTGATCGCCGCGACCTGTTCGTGGCGCTCATCAAGGAAACTGTCGAAGCGTGGCAGCAAATCCCCATGCCTGATCGTTGAAAGCCGGTAGGAGCTTCGGGTATGCGGGAGGTTGGGGTCGAACACGAGAACGCCCGGTCTTACCCGAACATTGTTGATGTGGTGCAGGGCGACCACCACGTTGTAGTAAGCGCCGTCGCTGTTCTTCAGCAACGCCTGGTGAATCATTTCGGGCAGGCTGTCGCTGGGCACCGGAAGTATCTGTGAGGCTTCGATCTTTTCCTCGTATCCCCGGGCCGTCCAGCCATCGACAAGGCCGATGCGTTTGAGGTGGTCCCCATCCAGGCCGAGTCGCCGCGGAGACACCAGAACGCCGTCAACATATTCCACGATGGGGCGGCTGTAGCTGATCCTGTCCTCGGTTTTTGCCGAACGGGCCCAGTCGGGATGATCCGGGTACTTGAAGTCCACCTCGCCTTCGACGAGGGCCGGCATCAATTCATCGACCGGCAAGGGTTTATAGATGAAGGTTACACCGGCATGTTCGGCGAAAAGGTCCAGTAGTTCACGGGCGAAGCCATTGTATTGGCCTTGTTCGTCAACCCCGTAATGGGGCAGGAAGTTTCCCTGTTCTACTCCAACCACGTATGTCTGCGCAGTTGCCTGGGCGGTCAAGGCAAACAGCAGGCAGGCGGCGAATATCTGTTTCACTGATGGCTCCCTCTAGTTAGTCGTTGTTGGATGAGCTGTATAGCGCCCGAATCTTTTCTTCATTAAGTCAGTCTTCACGGTCGAGCCGGAACGCTTTCATTTGAGCTTCAAGCTTTTCCGCCATCGCACGTAATTCTTCAATTTCACGGCTGGCTGCCGTCATGTCCTCACTCGAACGTGCACTGAGATGAGAGATGTCCTGAACGTTTGAGCTGATCTCCTCGGTGACGGAGCTCTGTTCTTCGGTTGCTGCAGCCACCTGGTGGCTCATCTCTACAATCCGGTCCACGTTCTCGCCGATTCCATCCAGGGCTTTGCCCATGCTGGCGGAGGTACTGACGGTTTCTTCGGTGGCTTTCTCGCTTGTGGCCATCGTCTCGACCGCACGCTCGGAGCCCTCCTGCAAACGCTCGATAATGGTTCGAATTTGCTTGGTAGATGATTGCGTCTTCTGTGCAAGGCTGCGAACTTCGTCAGCGACCACCGAGAACCCGCGCCCATGTTCACCGGCCCGGGCTGCTTCGATCGCTGCGTTCAAAGCCAGTAGATTGGTCTGATCGGATATGGCATTGATCACTTCGATCACCTGGCCAATATCCCGCGCTTCGGTAGCCAACTGCTGGATCGCCGAGGCCGATTCGCGGATGTTATTCGCCATTCCCTCGACCTGGGCGATGGAACGCGACATGCCTTCACGAATGTCACTGGCGCTGTTGCCGACCTGCTCCAGCTGGTTTGCCGTTTCCGTGGCGCTTTTGGCAATCTCCTGAACCGTGGCTTCCATCTCGCACACCGCCGTGGCGACGGAGTCCGTCAGGCTGCTTTGTTCCTTGGCCCGGTCGGTGTTGGCCGTCATCACGGTGGAGGTTTGATCGACAAAGGCCTTGAGCCGGATTGCCGTCTCCAAAAGACCCCGAACCATCTCTCGTTGTGCCCCGACAAACTGGTTAAACCCGGTCGCCAATTGGCCCAGCTCGTCTTTGCGTTCAACCGCCAGTTCCTGGGTGAGATCGCCGCCACCCTTGGCAATTTCGGTCAACGCCCGAGTGATTTTCGTCAGTGGCTTCGTCATGCGAGTGGCGACCAAAGCTATGATGCCGAGGAAAACAAGAGCCACGAGGACGCCGACGAGCAAGGAGGTCTGGTTGGCCCGGCTGGCTTCGCCGTAGATCTCGGTAGACGGAACCTCTACAACGACACGCCAGTCCGTGATCGACAGAGGCAGGCTGGCGGCGATGAAGCGACGGCCATCACGATCAAACTCGGTCAGATGGTATGTCGGGTCTTTCAACAGTTCGGCGGCGGCTGTTGGAGAAATAACCTTCGATAGGGGCTGATCTGTCTGCTGCAGGTCAGGATGAATGTTGACCTGGCCGGTTTCAGACACGAGGTAAACGATACCGGTTTCACCAAAGCGGAATTCCCTGATTCGCTCAGCCATCTGATCAAGCCCGATTCCAACGCCGGTTACTGCGATAGCCTCGCCGCCATCCTCCATGCGGGCATTGATGAAGAGGGTAGGTTTACCCGTCGCTTTGTCCACGTCCAGCGATAGCTCCATCGTCTCGCCGCTTTCCAGGAAATTATAGAACCAGCGGTCCGCCTGGGGAGTCACCACCCTGTCGATGCCCTGATGGGTGTAGTAGTTGCCCGTGTTTACCGACACGAAGTGTGCGGAGGCGGCCTCCTGGCTACGTCTGACCCCCTCGAGATACCGGGTGGCGGGGGCGAGCCCCTGCTGTGGTTCGTTGTCGCCTATCCACTCTTTGAGGTAGCTGTTCCCCGCGATCAGCCGTGACGCTGTAATAGGCGCCTGGAGGTCACGCTCAACGGAATTTGCTATGGCCTCCAGGCTGGATGGCAGGGCGGAGTTGAGCAGGTATCGATCAAGAAGCCCGCGCATCTGGACGATATTAAGGGAAACCAACAGCAACGTGCTGGCAAGCAGTGCTGCCCCCATGCCGATGATTAGCTTTAGGCGAATGCTCATGGATACTCCAGTGCGATGGCTTCAGTGGTTAATGGGGCAATCCACTTTTCAAAGGCGATTCACGGGTGAGGTGATCGCCTCAATGCCAGCCTTGGCTATCCGCACATCCTGATCGGGTTTGACGCCGGAGACTCCCACGCTTCCGGCCACCTGATCGTCCAGGATCACCGGCACGCCGCCGGCGAGAAGCCCCTGGAGCGGTGCTGAAAGAAAAGCATTTCGCCCATTGTTGATCATGTCTTCGAAAATCTGTGTCTCTTTTCGGCCCATGGCGGCGCTACGGGCCTTTTCCATGGCGACATGCGCGGTGAATGGCGCCGTTGCGTCCAGCCGACGCAGCCCCAGGACATGGCCGCCATCGTCCGCTACCGCGATGGTCACCGGCCAGCCGTTGGCGTCGGCCTCCTTCTGAGCCGCGTCGAGAATCAGATTGACGTCTGTTAAGCCTAGCACTGGTTTTGTTTTCATCGAGTTATCCTTGGTTTATCGCTGGGAAACATGGCCGTCCGGCCCTCAATCACCCAGATATTCAAAGTGAGTCCGGCCTCATTTCCGTGCTCTTGGAGCTTTCAGGGCATTCAGAGCTATCGGGCACCGGGTTTGGGATTTTGGGAAGAATAAGGTTCAGCGCGATGGCGGTAATGGCCCCGGGGATCAAACCGGATTCGATCATCGCTTGCAGGTTTTCGGACAGGTTGGCATAGAGCCCTTCTTGCGCCGGAAAACCCACCGCGATGGTCAGCGAGGTGCCAATGATCAGCATGTTGCGCTTGTCGAACGGCACCTGGCTGAGCATCTTAATGCCGGCACTGGCGATCATACCGAACATCAGCAGTACCGCACCGCCGAGCACCGCGTTAGGAATACTGGAAACGAGACCGCCGAGCTTTGGCAACAGGCCGGCCAACACCAGGAATCCGCCGCCAATCGCCACCACATAGCGGCTAACGACGCCCGTCAATGCAACCATGCCTACGTTCTGGCTGAAACTGATCTGGGGGAACGCATTGAAAACAGCGGCAAACACGCTCGCGATGCCATCGGCCATGACGCCGCCGGAGAGTTCCTTCTTGGTGGGTTCACGGTTCAGCCCGCCCGCGGTGGTGCCCACTATATCGCCGATGGATTCGGCCACGGTGACCAGCGACAGCACCACCACGGGGATGATGGCGGCCATATGGAACTCGATACCAATGCCCAGCGGGGTGGGGAACGTCACCCAGTCGGCATCGCCCACCTTGGAGAAATCGACATAGCCAAAAGCCGCGGCAGCAACGAAGCCAACCAGCAAACCGGCCAGTGGGGCAACTTCACTCCAGATACCTCGGCCGAACTGGTGAAGCCCCACGGTGACGACGAGAACAAGCGAGGCCAGTCCGATGTGATGGGGGGCGCCGAAATCCGACACGCCGAAACCACCACCGGCGTAGGCAAGACCAACGGGCATCAACAGAATGCCCAGCATCACGACAAAGGTTCCAGTCACCACTGGCGGGAACAAAAACCGGAACCAGGGAAGAAACAACCCCATTAGCGCCATCGCGACGCCACCGCACAACGCTGCTCCAAGGGCGGCGGGCAACCCCATGCCGATGGCTATGGGAATCAGGACCGGTACGAATCCGAAGCTGGTCCCCATAACAATAGGAAGGCGAGCACCGATGGGCCCCAGGCCCAGGGACTGCAACAGAGTAGCGATGCCAGCGACAAACATCGCGGCCTGAACCATAAAAGCCGTCTGATCGGGAGGCAGGTCCGCCGCCCCGGCGATGATGATTGGCACGGTCACGTTGCTAACGAACATCGCCAGAACATGTTGAATGCCCAGCGGTATCGCACGGCGCAAGGGCGGCATGGAATTAACGTCGCGGGTGCTATAACGGTCACCTGGACCGGTATCTGGCCGTTCGGATGTACTTGTTGTCATGAGTCTCTCCTAGGTGTTGTTTTTGTAGGAATGCCTGACTGTTGACTACCAATAGCTCTACAAAGATTTTCTAAATAGCTCTCCTTAGTTGGCGGGCTGCTTCATCATGGCGTGCCATCAACGCGTCAAGATCGACGTCGCAGGGCAGGCCGCCGGTCACTCTCCAGCGCCCGGCGACCATGACCCGGTCAGCGCGTTGTGCACCACACAGCAGCAACGCCGCCAGTGGATTCTCCGCGCCTGAGAAACGCGGCTCATCAAGTTTGAACAGCGCCAGGTCAGCCTGCTGGCCTGGCTCCAGTCCACCGATATCGGTTCGTCCCAGGCAACGGGCCGAGCCTTGCGTTGCCCAGCGGATGACGGCTTCGTGTGTTACCTGGCTCGGCGAGTAACGCAGGCGGCCCAGAAGCAGTGCCTGACGCATTTCCGAGGCAAGGTTCGAGTGGTCGCTCGATGCTGATCCATCGACCGCCAATCCGACCGGTGAGCCCGCCGCTTCGAGTTCCAGGGTCCGGCACAGCCCTGAGCCCAGAACCATGTTTGACGAGGGACAGTGAGCGATGCCCGTGCCTGCACGGCCAAGGCGCTGAATTTCGTCGTCATTGAAATGAATGCCATGGGCCAGCCACGTGCGATCGGTGAGCCAGCCACTGTCCTCGAGATAATCCAGCGGGCGCATGCCAAACAGCTTCTGGCAGTAAGCGGTCTCATCTTCGGTTTCGGCAAGATGGGTGTGGAGGCGAACGTCGTTGTTCTCTGCAAGCCGCGCGCTCTCGCGCATCAATGCCCGGCTGACTGAAAACGGTGAACAAGGCGCCAGGGCGATGGTGGTCATGGCCCCTTCAGCACGCTGGTGGTAACGGTCGATAAGACGCTGGCTGTCATCGACAATGGTTTGCTCGTCCTGCACCACGGTCTGTGGCGGCAGACCGCCATCGTCGCGCCCGACGCTCATGGACCCGCGAGTCAGTGCCGCTCGAACGCCGAGGCGCTGGGCGGTTTCGACCTGGCAGTCAATCGCGTTTACCAAGGCACCGGAAAAGACGTAATGATGGTCCGCTACGGTGGTGCATCCCGACATCAGCAGCTCGACCATCGCCAACTCGCTGGCCAGGGCCATCTGGCTGTCGTTGAGATTGGCCCAGACATCGTAAAGCGTGGTCAGCCAGGGAAATAACTCTTTATTGAGCGCGGGGGAATAGGCTCGGGTCAGGGTTTGGTAGAAGTGATGGTGGGTATTTACCAAGCCGGGTAACAGGACATGCCCGGAAGCATCAAAGGTCTCGTTAACGGGCTGGTGAGGTTGCTGCCCCCTGGCCACTTTTTCCACAATTCTTGTTCCCGTGACGACAATACCGCCGGCTGCGCCTGGGTCAGAGCAGGCAAGCGGATTGTGAATCCATAATCTGTGGTCTGTTTCGGTCATTCCTACAGCTCTTCGTTGTATACATTATGACCGATAACTTCGTACAAATATGTATTACTTGTCAAGAAAAATTGTGAGCAAATTGAACTTTTAATGACAGGGTATTTACCGGGCCAGCGCTCAAACGGGCGCCGGCCCGGGGATTAGCAGCGATGTCAGGTTGTCTGCTGGGTTACGTTTTCTGGCCCGCGACTTCAACCTCGTTAGGCTTAACTTCTTTCGTAAGCGCTTTGAGAGCCCCCCAGGAGAGGCCTCGTTTTGATGGTTTCTCGGCCGTGTCGGAAGCGACCAGGCTAAGAAGCTCGGCGGAAATGGACACCGCGACTTCCATGGGCCGCTTACCCGGGATGTCACTGCGCCCGACGGGGCACCGGATGCGGTCGATATCGGCTTCGGTATACCCGCGGTGAGCAAGGCGTTGGCGAAAACGCTCCGCCTTGGTTTGCGAACCGATCAGGCCAATCGTGCGCACATCATCCCGTTTCAGCAGCGCCTGGCAGAGGTCATAATCCAGTGCGTGGTTGTGGGTCAGAATCAGTACATGGGCGTTGCTGCACAGTTCGGGAACGTCCCCAACCGGGTCGTCGGTGCAATGAACCGTGGTGTTGTCGGGCGTCCTGTCCGGAAAACATTCCTGCCGGGAGTCGACCCAGGTGATCTGCCAGGGCAAATCACCCACGATACGCATCAGGGCATGGCTGACGTGACCCGCACCAAAGACCACAAGGCGGGCATCGCCGCCGGACTGGGCCTCCAGCAGGACCGCCACGCTACCACCACAGCATTGTCCAAGGCTGGCACCCAGAGGGAAGTGCGCCAGCTCGTAGCTGTATTCGTGGTTTGCCAGGCGCTCGCGGGCGCGGGCGATCACCCGGTATTCCAGGTGGCCGCCGCCGATGGTGTCGTAGCTGTGTTCCCGGGTGACGACCATCTTACTGGCCGGCTCCCGTGGTACCGAGCCTGTTACGCCCAGTACCGTGACCAAAACATAGGGCTGACCGCGACGCTCGCAGTCAGCAACGGCTTGGATCCAGGTCAGGCGTTCTTGCATGACGGTTCCCCCTGCGCTGCTACCCAGCGCTCGGTTGCTGTGACAGCCTGGAGCACCCGCTCTGGTGTCGCAGGCGTGTCCAGGGGCGGGCTGTAGCGATAGTCCGCCACGCTCGAAACAGCGTCACGCAGGGCAGACCATACTGCCATGCCCAGCATGAGTGGCGGTTCGCCCACAGCCTTTGAGCGGAATACGGTGGCTTCCCGGTTGGGGCTGTGAGGCAGCAGGGCCACCCGGAAATCCGGTGGCGCGTCTGACACAGCCGGGATTTTGTAGGTCGCCGGGCCGTTGGACAACAGTCGGCCTTCGTCGCTGTATACCAACTCTTCGGTGGTGAGCCAGCCCATGCCCTGAACAAAGCCGCCTTCAATCTGGCCAATGTCCACGGCCGGATTCAGCGACTGCCCCACGTCGTGAAGGATGTCCACCCGCATGGTCTTGTACTCTCCGGTGAGGGTATCAACCACCACCTCTGCGCAGGCAGCCCCGTTGGCGTAATACAGGAAGGGCCGGCCTTGACCGGTTTCTCGGTCATAGTGAATCTTGGGTGTACTGTAGAACCCGTTGGAAGACAGCGAAACCCGCGCCATGTAAGCCTGCTGCACGAACTCCGCCCAGCCGAACTGCTGCTCACCGACATTGACCTGGTTGTTTTCAAACCGTACCGAGTCCGCGCTCACGCCGTAGGTTTCGGCGGCAAACTCGACCAGGCGCTGCTTGATTTTCTCGCAGGCATCCAGGGCAGCCATGCCGTTCAGGTCAGTGCCCGAGGAGGCAGCCGTTGGTGAGGTGTTGGGCACCTTGTCGGTCCGGGTCGCGGACACTTTTACCCGGTCCAGGTCTACCTGGAAGGCCGCGGCTACGACCTGGGCTACCTTGATGTAAAGCCCCTGGCCCATTTCGGTGCCGCCGTGATTGAGGTGAATGCTGCCATCGGTGTAAACGTGCACCAGTGCGCCGGCCTGGTTGAGGTGCTTGGCCGTGAATGAAATGCCGAACTTCACCGGTGTCAGGGCCAAACCCCGTTTCAGGATCGAGTTTTCTTTGTTGAACCTGGAAATCTCGGTACGACGCTGACGGTAGTCCGAGCTGGCCTCGAGCGTGTCGATCAGGTCCGGTAAAACGTGCTGCTCGACGATTTGACCATAGTGGGTTACATCACGGCCAGGTCCGTACAGGTTGCGCTTGCGCACATCCAGCGGGTCCATGCCGAGATGGCGGGCGATATCGTCCATTGCCCGCTCAATGATCATCATGCCCTGGGGGCCACCGAAGCCTCGGAAGGCGGTATTGGAAACCGTATGGGTTTTGCAGCGGTGGCCAACAACACGCGCCTGCCCCAGGCTATAGGCGTTGTCGGAATGAAACATGGCGCGGTCGACGATGGCATCGGACAGGTCGGGCGAAAAGCCACAGCGTCCAGCCACTATGATGTCGGCCCCCCGCAGCACACCCTCGTTGTCGAACCCAATGTCATAGGTGTTGAAAAAGTCGTGTCGCTTGCCCGTTTGTACCATGTCGTCGTAGCGCGCCATCCGGTATTTAACGGGCCGCCCGGTGCGTCGGGCAAGCAGGGCCGAGATACAGGCCAGCGGTGCGGCCTGGGTTTCCTTGCCGCCGAAGCCGCCACCCATGCGCCGTACTTCCACCTGGACTTCATGAATGGGGAGGTCAAGGACTTCGGCCACCAGCTTTTGCACCTCGGAGGGGTGCTGGCTGGAGGTATGAACAAACACGCCCGCGTCTTCGGTAGGCTCTACCAGGCACGCCTGTCCTTCCAGGTAGAAATGCTCCTGTCCGCCAACGTGCATCTGGGCCTGTAGGCGATTCGGCGCTTCGGCAAGCGCTTTATCCGGGTCGCCCCTCAGCTGGGTATGACTGGGGCGCACGAACAACTGCTGATCAAGCGCGGCCTCCGCGGTCAACGCGGCAGGAAGGGGCTCATAGCTGACTTTCGCAAGTCGGGCCGCCTGGCGGGCGGCGCGATGACTCGTTGCCGCAACGGCAAACAGCGGCTGGCCCACATGTTCGACCACATCTCCGGCCAGAACCGGATCGCCAGGAAAGACCGGCCCGATGTCGGTATGGCCGGGCACGTCCTCGACGGTCATGACCGAAACCACGCCGGGGTAGGCCCAAACCTCGCTGAGATCCATGGCGGTGATACGGGCGTGGGCGTGCGTACTCTGGCCGACGGCCGCGTGCAGGAGTTCTGCGGGCTCGGGGAGGTCGTCTATATAGCGGGCCTGTCCACGAACGTGCTTCCAGGCACTGTCATGAAATGCCTGGGTGCCTGTCAGCCCTTTCGCCGTTGTGGTGGGCCGCGGAATATTGGGAGGTAGTTTACGCATAGTCAGTCACCATGAGGGGCTGGTTTGTTGTTGTGGTGTCTTGAGTGCTCTCCAAAAACGCGCGGCGCAGCAGGTTGCCGGCTACTTGCAGGCGATAGGCTGCGGACCCCCGCACGTCTGTCATGGGTTCAAATTCGAGTTCCAGTGCGGCAATGGCGGCCGCAACCGTGTCTGCATTCCAGGGCTGGCCTCGAAGCGCCGCTTCAGCACCACTGGCCCGCTTTGGCGTTGCCGCCATCCCGCCAAAGGCCAGTCGGCAGTCCTTGATTGTTTCGCCGTCGCGCTTGAGCCAAAAGGCGCCCAGCACTGCCGAAATGTCGTCATCAATGCGCTTGGAGACTTTATAGATGAACAGCTTTTCGTCAGGTGCCGGGTTGGGGATCCAGGTGCCCCGAATGAATTCGTGAGGCTGGAGGTCGGTCTGCTTGTAGCCGTGGAAGAAGTCCTCAAGGCGCAGGCGCCGGGTGCCATCAACGCTGTCCAGGTCGAGCTCTGCGCCCAGCGCAATCAGTGCGGGCGGCATGTCGCCGATTGGCGAAGCGTTCCCGATATTGCCCCCAACAGTCCCGCGGTTGCGGATCTGGCGTGAACCCAGGCGCTCCAGCATCGGCCCGAAGTGCGGCCAACGCTCCTCGAGCTTATGGAACATGGCGCGGTAGGTCACTCCGGCTCCGAGATAGATCCCGTCTTCGTCCTCGTGGATCTCCTGTAGCTCCTTGATGCCACTCAGACCGATCAGGTGATCAAGGTCTTTGAGCTGTTGGGTGATTTCAAGGGACAGGTCGGTGCCGCCGGCAATCAACCTTGCCTTGGGAAACTGACGGCATAGTCCACGAAGCGCGTCCAGAGTGGCTGGCGCATCGTATCGGTAGCCGTGATCGTCGGTGAGTTCGCCAGCCGTATTCTGTACGCTTAACAGGTCGGCGATCATTTCGGGGTTCTGCAGCCAGGCTATGCCGCTAAGGCCCGGCGCGGGGTTGTTCGGAGCCGCGCCATCCGGGCCGCTGAGCGCACTGCTTCGGCTCAGAACCGCGTTACCGGTGCCGGGTTCCCACGTTTGCACGCAAGCCCGACGCCCGGCCTCGATGATTGGCCGGTAACCCGTGCAGCGGCAAAGGTTGCCGGACAGCGCCTCCAATAAGGCGTCGTCGTCGGGCACGGAACCGTTCGCTGCGCTTTCTGTATGCAGGGCAAACAGCGACATGATGATGCCTGGTGTGCAGAAGCCGCACTGGGCTCCGTGACACTCCACCATCTCCTTCTGTACCGGGTGAGCTGGCTCCTGGGTTAGCGCGTCGACGGTCACCAGATGTTTGCCATGCAGGCTTCCGACGAGCGCGATGCAGCTGTTCACGCTGTCGTAGCGGAGTTGCCCGGACTGCTCAGGGTCGGGCGATCCGATCACCACGGTGCAAGCCCCGCAGTCACCCGATGCGCAGCCTTCCTTGGTGCCTGTCAGTCGCTTCCTGGTGCGCAGCCAGTCGAGGATGCTTAGATTCGGGTCGACTTGGTTGAGTTTTTGTAGTTGGCCGTTCAAGTAGAATCTGATCACAAATTTTCCCGCTCTTCTGCACTTGCGCCTGTCTCTTTCTGCTTTTCTCTTTGTTTAAGACTGAGCATCAGAGTCATTGGCGTAAGCCCTTGATTGATTTCAGTAGTTGCACAGGCGATGCCGCATCACGGATGCCAAAAGTCACATGGGCCCGTTATTCTTTTTACAATTTCCTGACCAAATAGTCCAGTTTTTTGTGTAAAGACTATTCCTTTGATTGCCGCACAGAGATCGGCTATCGTCGGAGCCTCGACGTTCCAACCTGAAGCTACTCGACACCATGACCCGTCAAATCGAACCAGACTCCCCCGAAACGAAGCGAACAACGTCATCAGGCAGCAAGCGCAAGAAAGTGCGTCCGGGCCGAATCCGTGAGCGCAATCGTGAGCGTATTCTGATGGCCGCGGAAAAGGAGTTTTCCCAGAACGGCTTCGGGGCAACCACCGTTCAGAAGATTGCGGACAGGGCGGGGCTGCCGAAATCCAACGTGCTTTACTATTTCAGCAATAAAAAACGCATCTACTACGCGTTGATGGATGACATCATGGGGCGGTGGAACGAGATGTTCTCGAAGATACAGCCAGAAGATGACCCCGCCACGACCCTGGCCAGTTTTATTCACGCCAAGGTAGAGCTATCCAGGACCCACCCCCTGGCATCGCGCCTGTTTGCGCTGGAAATTATTCAGGGGGCGCCGGTCCTCAAGGACCATCTGTCTACGACCATGCGTGAGTGGGTGCAGGCGCGAGCGGGTGTGATTCAGCAGTGGATCGACGCGGGGCGAATGGCGCCCGTTGATCCGGTGCAACTCATCCTCCTGATCTGGTCATCCACGCAACACTACGCTGACTTCCAGGTCCAGATCCTCGCGATTGAGGACAAGAGCGAATACACCGAAAGTGACTTTCAGCACGCTGCGGATTTCTTGACGTCTGTCATCCTGCGCGGTTGTGGCCTCGCCGAGCCTTAACGCCTGACTCCGGAATGCCTGGCATAACGCCCGTCGTATGCCTTCGATGGAGTTCGGTCTTGAAAATTTCCTGACTTATTGGTCAGTTTTTTATTGACCAGGCTACCAATCCTGTTTAAATTTCCCTGAGACACGCAATCCAATCGTCGCCAACAATACCAATGCGACAACAAGACTGACGAGAGTGACCATGTCCCAGCGCAAAGCCTACCGTGCCTCTGTTTTCCACTGCATCGCCGACCCGGGCGTGGTGGGTGCGGAACGTTCCTACGAGTATTTTGAAGATGGCCTGTTAGTGGTCGAGGACGGCACGGTCGTCGAGATAGGCGCGGCGGAGAGCCTGTTGCCAACACTGTCTCCTGGTATCGAGGTCGTCCACTACGAGGATGCCCTGATAACCCCGGGCTTCGTCGATACCCATATCCATTATCCGCAGGTGGGAATCATCGGCTCCTATGGCGCCCAGTTGCTGGACTGGCTGGAAACCTACACCTTTCCCTGCGAGGGACAGTTTGATGATTCACGGCACGCTCATGCCCAGGCTGAGATCTTCCTCCGTGAACTGTTGAGAAACGGGACAACGACGGCCCTGGTCTTCGGAACCGTCCATAAGCAGTCGGTGGATGCCTTTTTCGAACATGCCTCCAAGCTGAACCTGCGGATGATTGCGGGCAAGGTGTTGATGGACCGTTGCGCGCCTGACTATTTGGTGGATACAGCGGAATCCGGTTATGCGGACAGCAAGGAGCTTATTGAGCGTTGGCACGGAAAGGGCCGTTTGTCCTATGCGGTGACGCCCCGATTTGCGCCGACGAGCTCCGATGAGCAACTCGAGCTGGCGGGTAAGCTCTTCAAGGAATTCCCGGGCTTGTACATGCACACCCACATTTCCGAGAACCGACAGGAGATTGAGTGGGTTAAAGAGCTGTTTCCTGAGCGAGATGGTTACCTTGATGTATACGACCACCATGGCCTGATTGGTGAACGGTCAGTGTTTGCACACGGTGTTCACCTGCATGACGACGAGTGCAGGCGGCTGGGCGACACTGGCTCTGCGGTTGCCTTTTGCCCGACGTCGAACCTCTTCCTTGGCAGTGGTTTGCTCGACCTGGCGCACCTGGAGTCCCATGGGGTTCGCGTTGGCCTGGGCACGGATGTAGGGGCGGGTACCAGCTTTTCCCAGCTTCAAAGCCTTAACGAGGCGTACAAGGTGTTGCAGCTGCAGGGGCAGAAACTGGATCCTTTCAAAGCCTTTTACCTTGCAACGCTCGGCGGAGCCCGGTCCCTCTACCTGGATGACAGGATTGGCAGCCTGCAGGCCGGGAAAGAAGCGGACTTTGTTGTGCTGGATTACGAAGCCACGCCGCTGATCAGTTACCGCCTGAAGCAATCCAAAAGCCTCGAGGAAACACTGTTTGCCCTCATGATTCTTGGCGATGACCGCGTGGTGAAGGAAACCTTCAGCGCGGGCATGTCCGTTCACCGCCGATAGCGTGCCACTGGTGGGCTGCCCGTTGCCGCTGATGGGCACGCCCACCCTCGGTCCAGAATCTTTCTACCACGCCTCTTCGGGTCCTTCTTTTTTCTTGTGCACAATCGTTATAAGAATTTTGTTGCAATTGTTGTATACAAAAGCATAATCGGAGTTGTGGTTCCTGACCGATAAGTCAGGAAATGCCGATATGGCAAACCAGCCATCACCTGCCTCAAGGGCTCTGCTCTGGGTGATAGAAAACAACAATGATGAGGAATACCTTGTGGAAAACATCGATCAGCAGAAGCGCTCGCTCGGAGCGTTAGCGAGAACGGACTGGCTCGAGCGCATTTTCAAGCTCCGTCAGCATGGAAGCTCAGTCAAGATTGAGCTGATAGCAGGCCTGACCACCTTCGTAACCATGGCCTACATTATCTTCGTTAATCCCAATGTTATGGCTGCGGCCGGCCTTGATCATGGTGCTGCGTTCGTCGCCACCTGTCTGGGGGCGGCACTTGGCTGCCTGCTCATGGGGTTCTACGCCAACTGGCCGGTGGGACTGGCGCCGGGCATGGGGCTCAACGCGTTTTTTACCTACACCGTCGTTGGTGAAATGGGTTACACCTGGCAGGTTGCCCTTGGCGCGGTCTTCCTCTCCGGCATCCTGTTTATGATTATGAGCCTCTCGCGAATCCGCGAATGGCTGCTTAACAGCATTCCGATGAGCCTGCGTTTTGCCATGGGGGCAGGGGTTGGTCTGTTTCTCGGGCTCATTGGCCTGAAGACGGCGGGCATTGTCGTCGACAGCCCCGCGACGCTGGTGACGATGGGGTCTTTTGGTGAGCCTTCGGCACTACTGGCCGCCATCTGCTTTTTGCTGATCGCGGTGCTTAGCCACCGCAATGTGTTTGGCGCCATCCTGTTGAGCATGCTCATTGTAACGGGGATCGGCTGGAGTATGGGGCTTGTGGAGTATGGCGGTGTTGTGTCGCTCCCTCCCAGCCTGGCGCCAACCTGGCTGGCGATGGATATTGCGGGCGCGTTGAACGTGGGAATGATCAGCGTTGTGCTCGCGTTTCTCTTCGTGAACATGTTCGACACCGCGGGAACACTGATGGGGGTGGCTCATCGTGCAAACCTGGTTGACGAGAACGGCAAGATAGAAAACCTTTCCAAATCCCTCAAAGCGGACAGTACATCCAGTGTCCTGGGCTCATTTGTGGGTTGCCCGCCGGTAACCAGCTACGTTGAAAGCGCTTCAGGCGTAGCCGCGGGTGGTCGCACTGGTCTGACGGCAGTCACTGTCGGCGTGCTATTCCTGCTGGCAACCTTCTTTGCACCTCTTGCGGGAATGATCCCGGCCTACGCGACCTCAGGCGCACTGATATACGTCGCTATGCTGATGATGAGTGGAATGGCCCACATCGACTGGAAGGACATCACCGACACCATTCCGGCCATCATTACTGTGGTGATGATGCCGCTGACCTTCTCCATCGCCAATGGCATTGCGCTGGGCTTCGTTACCTATGCCACGTTGAAGCTGCTTACCGGGCAGAGGAAGAAAGTATCCGTAAGCCTGTATGTTCTCTGTGTCATCTTCATCGCCAAGTTCGCCTTCCTGTGATCAAGGCACTCGGTTGACCCGAACCCGAGGTTTTACCCCAAAACAACAAAACGAGAGGTAGTAAAAATGAAACTGTTGCAAAAAATCCTGCTGGCGGCGTGCGTTTTCACCGCGTTTGTTCCGGTTGTTCACGCTGAAAAGTTCTTCGGCAGTTCCAGTGTGTCGCTGCTTTATAGCGATGACTATGAAATCTTTGGCTCTCAAAAAGAGTCTGCGACCGTGTTTACCTTTGAAAACGTGACCGCCCACAACTGGGGGGATACGTTCTTCTTCATTGACCGCTATCAGGTTCAGGGGGATTCCGGTAACGCTGACTCCACCTATGGGGAGTTCGCGCCCCGGCTGAGCCTGAGTTGGCTAAGCGGCCAGGATCTGGGCTTCGGGCCGGTTAATGACGTCTACCTGGCAACCCAGTATGAGTTCGATGGTGGGGTAGAGGCGAACAACTACATGTACGGTCTTGGATTGGGCTGGGACATCCCTGGATTCCAATACTTCAACACCAATGCCTACTATGTTGAAAACAACACCGCGTTCGACACGCCGGACGACTGGCAGCTGACCGTAACATGGGGGGTGCCGTTCGAACTGGGCAGCGCGGCGTTTCTCTTTGACGGTTTTATCGACTATTCATCGGGGGTAAGCGGTGCTCAGAGTGCAGACTTGCACATCAACCCGCAGTTCAAACTCGACCTTGGTCATTTCACGGGAGAGGCTGGCGTGTTGTATGCCGGTATAGAGTACTCGTACTGGCGTAATAAATTCGGTAGCCCAAACATAGATACGGAGAACGCTGTTAGCGCACTGGTCAAGTTCCACTTCTGACCCGCGCTATCATCATCGGATCCATTGGGCCGCTGGTTTCAGCGGTCCAGCTGCCATCACATGACAGGAGAACTTTATGGGACGCCTTACCACACACGTACTGGATACTTCGCTGGGACGCCCCGGACAGGGTATTCGTATCGAGGTTTACCGACTGGAGGGTGAATCGCGCACCTTGCTGAAAGAAGTCACCACTAATGATGATGGCCGTTGCGATGCCCCGATACTTGAAGGTGAGGCCTTTACCGAGGGCCAGTTCGAGCTGGTCTTTCACGCTGGAGACTACCTCCGGCGCCAGGGCGTAGAGGCTGACGAACCGCGCTTTCTCGATGTTATCCCATTGCGTTTCGGCGTGGCTGACGCCTCCCAGCACTTTCATGTGCCCCTCCTGCTTTCTCCCTATAGCTACTCCACCTACCGCGGTAGCTGAGTCGAGATGGTCAGTCATCAATACAACAGTGCGAACAAGAGAACAGGTTAATGGAAGCTTACATTCTGGATTTTGTGAATTTCATGTTGCGGTGGCTGCATGTGATTGCGGCGATTGCGTGGATTGGTGAGTCAATCTACTTCGTGATGCTGGATAACAGCCTCAAGCCGCCACAGGCCGAAAACTGCAAAAAGAAGGGGGTTTTTGGTGAGATGTGGGCTGTGCATGGGGGCGGTTTCTATCACAACCAAAAGTACGCCACCAGTCCGGGTACCTTGCCTGCCGACCTGCATTGGTCGTTCTGGAAATCGTACACCACCTGGCTGTCGGGTTTCGCGCTGTTCGTTATTCTCTACATGGTCAACCCAGGCTTCTACCTGGTGAACACCAATAGCAGTTGGCAGTGGGCTGCTGAGTTAAGTGGATGGCAGGCCAACGTTGCGGCGGTGCTTTTTCTGGTGTTCGGGTGGGTTGTATACAATGAGCTGTGCAAGCGCATAAGCCCGAACATGGAGCGGGACGGCATCCTGAGTATTGCGGTTGGGGTGCTGCTTGTCATAGTTGCCTATGTAAGCACTCAATTGTTTGCTGGCCGTGCTGCGTTCCTTCTGACCGGTGCTGTCATGGCGACAGCCATGTCCGCGAACGTTTTCTTCTGGATCATTCCGGGCCAGCGCCGCATGGTCGATGCCATGAAGGCGGGCGAGGAGCCCAATCCGATTGATGGCAAGCGCGGTAAACAACGCTCTGTCCACAATACCTACTTCACGCTTCCCGTTGTTCTGTTGATGATCAGTAATCACTACGCCTTCGCCTATACAGAGGCTCAGGCATGGTTGGTCATGTCGCTGCTCATATTTGCCGGCGCCGTTATCCGCCAGTTCTTTGTACTGATGCATGCGGGCAAAACCCAACCTTCCTACCTTCTGGCCGGTGGTGTGCTGATCCTGCTGACGTTCTGGGTGGCCGCGCCCACGGGAGAGTCCCAGGTGGCAACGGCTCAGGCAAACGCCGAGCCCAATACGACGACGCATGAGACAAGTGAATCCCCCCTTGCTGCGAACGTGGGCGCGACCATTGAACAGCACTGTGCGGGATGCCATTCAAAGCAACCTGAGAACCCGGCGTTTTCGGCTCCGCCGGCGGGATTTGCGTTTGATGCGGTTGATCAGATCCTCAGCCATCAGGCCAAGATCCAGGAGGTTGTGGCGAACGGATACATGCCGTTGGGCAACGCCACGAACATGACCGAAGAAGAGCGCGAAATCATCAAGAACTGGGGTGAATGAGTGTTGCGTTCATGTTGGATACAATATAGTATGTTTAAGTATACAATACATATTGAAGGCGAGCTGGTACCAACGGCCTGCCAAACGGATTGGAAGAAGGAAGTTGCTTGATGAATCCGGCTAATCCAGACCATTACCCCCGAGACCTGATTGGTTACGGTTCTGAGCCTCCCCATGCAAATTGGCCTGGCCGGGCACGCATTGCCGTGCAGTTCGTTCTCAATTACGAGGAAGGTGCGGAGAACTGCGTCCTGCATGGCGATACGCATTCGGAGCAGTTCCTGTCCGAAATCGCCGGGGCTGAGGCCTACCCAAGCCGGCACATGAGCATGGAGTCAATCTATGAGTACGGCTCGCGGGCAGGGGTATGGCGGGTACTGAAGGAGTTTCAGCGCCGCGGCATGCCGCTGACGGTATTTGGTGTGGCGATGGCCCTTGAGCGACACCCCGAGCTTGCCCATGCGTTTAAAGAGCTGGGGCATGAGGTTGCCTGTCACGGTTGGCGCTGGATTCACTACCAGAATATTCCGGAAGGTATAGAGCGCGCGCACATGCGCCGGGCCATCGAGATCTTCGAGGCTTTATACGGCGAGAAACCGGCAGGGTGGTATACCGGTCGCGACAGCGAGAACACGCGCCGTCTGGTGCTGGACGAAGGCAGCTTTCTCTACGACAGCGATTACTACGGGGACGATCTGCCGTTCTGGACCCGTCAGTACGATAGTGGGGGCGAAATGCACAACCACCTGGTAGTGCCTTATGCCCTGGACACCAATGACATGCGCTTCGCTTCAGCGCAAGGCTTTGGTACCGGAGAGGACTTTTACCAGTATTTACGGGATGCCTTCGACGTGCTTTATGCCGAGGGTGAGGACGCGCCAAAAATGCTGTCTGTTGGTCTCCACTGTCGGCTGGTTGGCCGGCCGGGACGCTTCCGGGCCCTGCAGCGATTCCTCGATCACATAGAAGCCCATGATCGTGTCTGGGTTACGAGACGTGTGGATATTGCTCGCCATTGGGCCGAGCACCACCACCCGCTCTCATCCAAGGAGCAGCAATGAGCAATCGATCTGTGAACAAACCTACGTATTACGCTCCCGCTGGCGGGCATCCACCTCAGACCCAGTTGTTGTCTGACCGTGCGGTTTTTACCGAAGCCTACGCCATCATTCCCAGGGGCGTGATGCGGGATATCGTCGCCAGTGCCTTGCCGCATTGGGAAAAAACCCGGCTTTGGGTGCTTTCACGCCCGCTGTCTGGATTCGCCGAAACGTTCTCCCAGTACATCATGGAGGTGTCCCCTGGGGGCGGCAGCTCGCGACCAGAGCTGGACGCTTGCGCGGAAGGGGTTCTGTTTGTGGTTGAAGGCAAGATGACCCTGACCATCGCCGGCCAACAACACCGGATGCAAGAGGGCGGCTATGCCTTTATCCCGCCGGGTGCGTCCTGGCAGTTGTTGAACGAGAGCGATTCGCCGCTGCGTTTTCACTGGGTGCGAAAAGCCTACGAGCATGTGGACGGTATTGATGTGCCTGAAGCTTTTGTCACCAATGAGACGGACATAACGCCCACCGAGATGCCGGGAACTGAGGGGCGCTGGACGACAACACGCTTTGTTGATCCGCAGGACATTCGACATGATATGCACGTCAACATTGTCAATTTCCAGCCCGGCGGAGTCATTCCATTTGCCGAGACCCACGTGATGGAACATGGCCTTTACGTGCTGGAAGGGAAGGCGGTTTATCACCTCAACCAGGATTGGGTTGAAGTGGAGGCGGGTGACTACATGTGGCTTCGCGCCTTCTGCCCGCAAGCGTGCTATGCCGGTGGGCCGGGGCCGTTCCGTTACCTGCTTTACAAGGACGTGAACCGGCACATGAAACTCAGCGGATTCGGTTCGCGCTGAGCTGAGACGAGGACATTTTTATGCTGGAACTCAAAGCACAACCGTTGAGCCCGGAGGCATTCGCCGAATTCGGGGATGTTATTGACCGGCGCACGGCTGACTCCTTTCCCATCAATGGGGGGCGCACCCAGCGCCACCATGATCTGGCGAAAGTGGAGCTGCTCGGTGATGAGGCGCGGGTTCTGGTGAGTATTTTTGTCAGCCAGCCGGTGACGTTACCGCTGGAGCTGTCGTTCCTGGAGCGCCACCCGCAAGGCAGCCAGGCCTTTATGCCTCTGCACGAGGAGCGATTCCTGGTTGTTGTCGCACCCCCAGGCGACACGATCAGCCCTGATGAAGTTCGCGCCTTTGTCACCGATGGTTTCCAGGGAGTGAATTACCGCGCGGGTACCTGGCACGCCGTGCAGTCGGTGTTGGATCGGGAAGGTGAATTCCTGGTTATCGATCGCGGCGGCTCGGGGAACAACTGCGACGAGTACGGAATGGAGGTGCGTGTGCTCCTCGACCTATCTGACTGATCTACCGGCTGAATTTCCATTCAACCTTTACCGACGGTGCACATACGTTTCAGGCGCCGGGACGAGCTTCGCCTCGAATACAAGAACAACCTTACTTCGGAGGAAACACCATGACTCGCATGACCGCAGCAGAAGCAGCTGTTCACGTTTTGAAGAAAGAAGGTATCGACATTGCCTTTGGAGTGCCCGGAGCGGCGATTAACCCGTTCTATTCCGCCATGCGCAAGGTTGGAGGAGTTGACCATGTCCTTGCGCGCCACGTGGAGGGGGCCTCTCATATGGCAGAGGGTTACACCCGCACAAAAGCAGGCAACATCGGTGTCTGCATCGGAACGTCAGGGCCTGCCGGCACCGACATGATCACCGGGCTGTACTCTGCCACGGGCGACTCCATACCCATTCTCTGCATCACTGGGCAGGCGCCGCGCAGCAAACTGCACAAGGAAGACTTCCAGGCGGTGAACATCCAGGCCATCGCCGGCCCGGTGACCAAATGGGCGGTTACCGTCCTTGAGCCAGCCCAGGTGCCGCGGGCGTTCCAGCAGGCGTTCCAGTTGATGCGCAGCTCCCGTCCAGGTCCCGTTCTGATTGACCTGCCCATCGATGTACAGATGAGCGAGATCGAATTTGATCCGGACACCTACGAATCGTTGCCTGCCTACAAGCCGTCGGCTTCACGGGCGCAGATCGAAAAAGCACTGAACTTGCTGAACGAGGCTGACAAGCCCCTGCTGGTTGCCGGTGGCGGCGTTATCAACAGTGATGCGAGCGACCTTCTGGTTGAGTTTGCAGAGCTTACAGGTGTTCCCGTTGTTCCGACCTTGATGGGCTGGGGGACGATTCCGGATGACCATCCATTGATGGCCGGCATGGTGGGGCTCCAGACGTCCCATCGCTATGGCAACGCCACCATGCTCGCGTCCGACTTCGTGATGGGTATTGGTAACCGCTGGGCGAACCGGCACACCGGTAGCATTGAGGCCTATACCAAGGACCGGAAGTTTGTTCATGTTGACATCGAGCCCACCCAGATCGGCCGTATCTTCGGGCCGGATTACGGGATTGTCTCTGATGCCAAGGCGGCGCTGGAACTCTTCATTACCGTGGCCAAGGAGTGGCGCGCCGAAGGCAAACTCAAGGATCGCGGAGCCTGGGCCCAGGAATGCCAGGAGCGTAAGCAGACACTGCTGCGCAAGACTCACTTCGACGACGTGCCGGTCAAGCCGCAGCGCGTCTACGAAGAGATGAACAAGGTGTTCGGCAAGAATGTCCGGTACGTGACCGCCATTGGTCTGTCCCAGATTGCCGGAGCCCAGTTCCTGCACGTGTACAAGCCGCGGCACTGGATCAACTGCGGTCAGGCCGGGCCGTTGGGCTGGACCATTCCAGCTGCCCTGGGTGTATGCCGTGCCGATCCCGAGGCCGAGGTCGTCGCTCTCTCCGGGGACTACGACTTCCAGTTCATGGTCGAGGAGTTGGCTGCCGGGGCGCAGTTCAAGCTGCCCTACATCCATGTCCTCGTGAACAACTCGTATCTGGGACTGATCCGTCAGGCGCAGCGTGGTTTCGACATGGACTACTGCGTGCAGCTGTCGTTCGAGAACGTCAACTGCCCCGAGATTAACGACTATGGCGTTGATCATGTCTCGGTTGTCGAGGGCCTTGGTTGCAAGGCGTTGCGGGTCACCAAGCCTGATGACATTGGCCCGGCGTTTGTACAGGCGCGGCAACTGATGCAGGAACACCGGGTACCGGTTGTGGTTGAGATCATCCTTGAGCGTGTGACCAACATTGCCATGGGGACCGATCTTGACGGTGTTAACGAGTTCGAAGCACTGGTAGAGAACGTCACCGATGCGCCGACCTCAATTGCCAGCCTGACTTAAGCAACGCAATCAATCGCCCCCGAACCTTTGGGAAATCAACAGGTAGAGGGGGCGAAGACCCAAAAATGGACGAGTAGGAGACCCCAAAATGCCTAAGTTTGCAGCGAATCTAAGCATGCTGTTCACCGAGGAGGATTTTCTCGACCGCTTCCAGGCCGCCGCGTCGGCAGGCTTCCAGGGCGTAGAGTATCTCTTCCCCTACGATTTTCCCGCGGCAGACATCAAAAAGCAGTTGGATGCCCATGGCCTCACCCAGGTGCTGCACAACCTTCCCGCAGGGGACTGGGCGGCTGGTGAGCGCGGTATTGCCTGTCACCCGGACCGGGTCGAAGAGTTTCGTGAAGGCGTGGATCTGGCGATTGACTACGCCACCGTGCTCGGGTGTAAGCAACTGAATTGTCTGGCAGGTATCCGACCTAACACGGTGAGCGAAGAACAGGCCCGTCGCACACTGATCGACAACCTCCGCTTCGCCGCCGAAAAGCTGAAAGCGGCAGGCATCCTGTTGCTCGCCGAGCCCATCAACACCCGGGACATCCCCGGCTTCTTCCTCAACCGGACGGAGCAGGCTCTGGCGCTGTTTGAGGAAGTGGGCAGCGACAACCTGCAACTGCAGTACGACATCTATCACATGCAGATCATGGAGGGCGACCTGGCCCCGACCATCGAAAAGCACCTTTCGAAAATCGGCCATGTGCAGCTGGCGGACAATCCAGGGCGCCACGAACCCGGCACCGGGGAGATTAATTACCCGTTCCTGTTCGGCCATCTTGATCGCCTGGGCTACCAGGGGTGGATCGGCTGCGAGTACAAGCCTGCGGCGACGACGCTGGAAGGGCTCGGCTGGCTGGATAACGCACGATAAGGTCATTCAACAAAAAAGTTAGTAAGGAGAGGATTATGAGCAAGATCGGATTTATTGGTCTCGGAATTATGGGGCGGCCCATGGCCGGACACCTGATGGAAGCAGGCCACGAGCTGGTGACCTATGTTAAGTACGGCTCCCTGGACGAAGGCCTGGCGGCCAAGGGCATGAAAGAGGTCGATAGCCCCAAGGCAGTTGCGGAACAGGCCGAGATTATCATCACCATGGTTCCGGATACCCCCGATGTTGAGGAAGTGCTGATTGGTGAGGGCGGCATCGTTGAAGGTCTCCAGCCCGGTACGCTGGTCATCGATATGAGCTCCATTGCGCCGATCCCCACCCAGGCATTTGCCAAGCGCATCACCGAGGCTGGTGGTGAGTACGTTGATGCCCCGGTATCTGGTGGCGAGGGTGGCGCTGTTAACGCAACCCTGACCATTATGGTAGGTGGTACCAATGAAGGCTTTAACCGGGCTCTGCCCGTCCTTGAGGTCATGGGTAAGACCATCACCCATATTGGCGATCACGGCGCCGGTCAGATCTGCAAAGTTGCCAACCAGATCGTGGTAGCACTGACCATCCAGGCCGCGGCTGAGGGTCTGCTTTTCGCGTCGAAAGCCGGAGCGGATGTAACGAAAGTGCGTGAGGCCCTGCTGGGTGGTCTGGCCCAGTCGAAGATCCTCGATGTCCACGGAGAGCGCATGATCAAGCGTACCTTTGACCCTGGCTTCCGTATTCGCCTGCACCAGAAGGACCTCAACCTGGCCCTGGAAAGTGCACGCAGCCTGAACCTGTCGCTACCTGGCACCGCCAACGCCCAGCAACTGTTCCAGGCCTGCGCCGCGAACAATGGCGCGGATTGGGATCACGCAGGCATTGTGAAGGCCCTGGAAAAACTGGCAGACCACGAGATTGGTGCCTAGTTAAGCAGCCGGCGCAGCACTCAAACCCAATGGCCGGTGTCGATTCGGCACCGGCCATTAGGGCGCGATTGGGGGCGCGCCGGCGTACCACGTCGTTTCTTTAATTTCTATCCGTTGCGAGGAGCCGCAGATGCACGCCTTGTCCAATTCGCTGTCCTTTGATCATCCGACAGAAGTGAATGTCTGGCTCAGGCAGCTTGCCGCAACGGCGGTCTCCGCCGTCCATCCCGATACGCTGCTTTCGGCTGGCCAGCTACCGCCGCGCCCGGCCGGACGTACCGTCGTGATTGGGGCTGGCAAAGCGGCGGCGGCAATGGCTGCGGCCTTCGAGCGCACGTGGGCTGATACCTACGAAGACGCCGACCTTTCCGGCCTCGTTGTTACCCGGTATGGACACGGTGCGGAATGTCGTCACATTGAGGTACTGGAAGCTTCTCATCCCATGCCGGACGAATTGGGCGAGAAGGCTGCCCAGCGTATGCTCGAGTCGGTGGCCGGGCTGACCGAGAATGATCTTGTTGTCGCTTTGATTTCCGGTGGCGGTTCCGCACTCATGACGCTGCCGGCGCCAGGGCTGACACTGCAGCAAAAGCAGGCCATCAACAAGACGCTGTTGCGTTGTGGTGCCCCGATCCGGGAGATCAACACGGTGCGGCGCCACCTTTCGCGCGTCAAGGGTGGGCGCCTGGCTGTCGCTGCCCATCCGGCGAGGGTGATTACCTACCTGATTTCCGATGTGCCCGGCGACGATCCTGCGCTTATCGCCTCAGGGCCAACCATTCCAGATGCGACAACGCCAATGGATGCCCTGGAAATACTGGAGCGGTACTCCATTGATATTCCAGAGGCTGTGCGCAGCCACCTGGTCAGCGACGATACTGCCCCCAAGCCGCATTCACCCGAATTTGGACTTGACCGCACGATCATTCAGGCCAGGGCCTGTGATGCACTTCGGGCCGCCGAAGCGTCCGCAAATCTGGCCGGTGTGGATGTTCGAGTGTTGGGTGACGATCTTGAAGGAGAAGCGAGGGAGCTCGGAGGTGAGCACGCGACAATGGCGTTGAAGCTGCAAAAAGACCTCAAAGAACCTCTGTTGATCCTTTCAGGCGGCGAGACCAGCGTTACGGTGTCCGGTGAAGGGCGAGGAGGTCGCAACGTCGAATACCTCCTGGGTGCCATCTCGGTCCTTCAGGGAGCGTCCAATATTCACGCTTTGGCCATCGACACGGACGGTATTGATGGCTCCGAGGATAACGCCGGCGCCATTTTCGGCCCCAATGACTGGTCGCGGGTTCAGGCCCTGAAGCTTGACCCTGCCACCTATCTCGCCCGCAACGACGCCTACAGCTTTTTTGAGGCGCTTGATGGCTTGATCATCACGGGTCCGACTCGCACCAATGTTAATGATTTTCGGGCCATTCTGGTGCTTCCGAAGTCCATGTGAGGGAAGCACCGAGCACTAATATCGGTCCTGTACGCGGATACCGTGGCAGGGCCTTATTGTTTGGTGCCGGCTTTTTTCCGGGCAAAACCGATGTGTGAAAACACCGCATGCAGGTCATCGGTTGTGCTTTCGTTATCAAAGTTCAGTTTCGCATCGATATGATCCATGTGATGCATCATCAACGAAACGGCTTTGTCGGTGTCACGGGCGGATATCGCATCCAGTAGCTGGTTGTGCTCATCATAGGAGCAGTGCGAACGGGTTCCCTTTTCGTATTGGGCGATGATCAGTGAGGTCTGCGAAACCAGGCTGCGCTGGAAGCCAACGAAGGGGGCGTTGTTTGCCGCCTCGGCCAGTTTCAGATGGAATTCGCCAGACAAGCGAATACCGGCGCCCCGATCCCCGCGGGCGAAGCAATCATGCTCTTCTGTCACCATCTCCCGCAGCTCATCGATCTGTTCTTCAGTGGCGTGCTGAACGGCAAGCTCTGTGATGGCACGTTCGACCAAACGCCTTGCGTAGAGAATCTGGCGGGCTTCCTCCACGCTTGGGCTGGCCACCATCGCGCCCCGGTTGGGGCGAATGGAAACGACACCCTCATGTGCCAGCTGTGACAGCTCCCGCCGGATAATCGTGCGGCTGACTCCAAAAATTTCTCCCAACGCCTCTTCGCTCAATTTGGTTCCCGGGGCCAGGCGATGCTCAAGAATAGCGTCGAACATGTGGGCGTATATGGTGTCGCTTGTCGCCCCCGTCCGTTTCTTCTCGGCTCGGTTCGGGCTTTTGGTGGGCTGCGCTTGTTTGCTCATAATGTCTCGCGAATGAGGTGGTGGAAGTACGAAATCCGGTAGTGGGATAGTATACGAGAAATGACCCCGTTTAGCCGAGCCTGATCCGCTCCCGTGCCACCTTTTGGAGCTCCAGGTCATCGCTGGGGTTGGGGAAGGGGCAAAAAAAACCCGCCGGGAGGCGGGTAAAAACACACTGAGGCAAGTCGAGTGTGTTGCAGGAGGGCGGGTAAGGTTCGCAGATCGAATGTCACAACACCTCCCCGCCGTGGCCACGATGACCTGATCAAAGAGTAACATAATCCAGTCATAAGTGAATACACAATATAGGAATATTGTATCCCATAAATTAATAAATGTCGTCTTTTGTGGATCTTTTGTGGCTTGGTGGTGGTGAGTGATCGCCATGCTGAAGCCAGAGATATTGCCGGCCTGCAAAAAGAATTGCCTCACATTGGTGTCTATGTTAATTGTATACGATATTATGGTGTTTCGCTCTGAAGCGTGGGCGCCAATCGCATTCATTGAGGTATCAGGAGTAAACAATGAGCCGTTTTCGAACCCTGACTCCGTCCAGCCTTGGGCGCGAGGACTTCGTAGCCGCATTTGCGGACATCTATGAGCATTCACCGTGGGTAGCGGATAAAGCCTATGAGATGGGCATCGATGAGACATGTGATGAGGTCGAAAGCCTGCATGAGCGGATGGCCAACATCCTTCTCAGTGCGGATCGCGACACCCAGTTGGCCTTGATCAACGCCCACCCTGATCTCGCAGGCAAAGCCGCTATGCGTGGAGAGCTTACAGCCTCCAGTACGTCCGAGCAGGCCGGTGCCGGCATTCAGGATTGCAGCCCGGAAGAGTTTGAGCGCTTTGTAAGGCTGAATGAGGCGTACAAAGCCAAGTTTGGGTTTATTTTTGTGATGGCGGTGCGAGGTAGTAATCGACACCAGATACTGGCGTCGTTCGAAGAGCGCATTCACAACTCTCCCGAACAGGAATTTCAGCGTGCCCTGAGCGAGATCAATAAAATTGCCTTATTCCGCCTGCAAGCCATGTAGTGGGCGGAGCGCCGAACCTTTTGTGCATCTGGTTCAAAGTATAGATTTATTAGTCTATTGAGACGCAGATCCTTTCGTGCTCACTCCGAAACTGAACTACACTTTATCGTGTTGTTCCTAACAGGATGTGGGCCGAGATATGTTCAACGCATGGAAGTCCTTTCAGTCACTGTCCTTACTTCATTGGGTGGTGATTTCCCTCTCGTTACTGCTTACCCTCACCGCCTGGCAGGTTTCGTCCCGAATTGCAGAGGAGAAGGCCGGGGAGCAGTTTGACCATCAGGTGAAACAGCTCAATGAACTGCTGCGGGACCGGATGCAGAAGTACGAATTTGCATTGATGTCCGGTGCCGGTGCTATCCGTGCCTCAGAGGGCGGCGTGAACCTGGAAATGTGGAAGCGCTTCAGCGAAGTGCTGGCGCTTCAGGAGCGTTTGCCGGGTATCAATGGTATCGGCGTTATTGAGCGTGTCTCCGCGGAAAATCTGGGCGACTATATCGCGGAAAAACAACAGGAGCGTTCCTACTTCCGGGTGCATCCTTCCCATGGTGGCGATGACTTCTGGCCCATTGTCTACATTGAGCCGGAGGCGTCTAATGACGCGGCCGTCGGGCTCGACATGGCTCATGAATCGAATCGATACCAGGCCGCGCTCAAAGCAATGCGAACCGGCCAAACCCAGATCACGGGCCCTATCGTATTGGTACAGGATGAAGAAAAAACACCAGGGTTCCTTTTCTTTCGGCCATTCTACCAATCCGCAGAGGTGCCACCGGCCGATCAACGTGAGTCATTGTTCAGCGGGCTGGTTTACGCACCCTTCATCATGTCAAAACTGATGGAAGGCACGCTCGCCAACGTCAACCGGCTTGTTCACTTTCGGGTTACGGACGGTGAATCCCGCCTGTACAGTGAACTCGATGAAACCCGTGGCGACAATTACGACCCTACTCCCATGTTCGAGACGTCTTACGTGATGGATATGTATGGTCGTCAGTGGCATTTCGATGTCCAGACTACCCGGCGTTTTGAAACGTTCAATGCCGGTAAGCAGCCCATTATCATTCTGGTCAGCGGCCTTGTTATCAATGCCCTGATTTTTCTGGTCTTTGCGCTCATGGCCAACGCTCGCCGCCGCGCCGAAAGTGAGGTTGTTGAGAAAACAGCTGAGCTGCAGGAAAGCCTGAATTTCATCAACACGCTGACTGACCACCTTCCATTAACCGTGTCTGTCTGGGACTCCCGACTCACGTGTCGTTTTATGAACGCCTACGGAGAACACTGGTTCCCGTACAGTAAAGAAGCGGCCATTGGCCAGAATCTGGAGCAGATGCTTGGCCCCGACCTCGTCAAAGAGCGCAGCAAACATTATCAGCAGGCGCTGGAAGGGAAGAGCGTTCAGGCCAGTGCTTCGCTTGAAAACCGCAAGGGTGAGATCCGCGATGTTGTGGTCAGTTATCACCCGGTGACTTTGCAGGGTGAGCGGTGTTTCATGGCGACCACGATTGACGTAACCGATATCGTGCAGCGTGAAAAGGAGCTGGAAGTTCTGAACGCGGAACTTGAGGAACAGAAGCAGGAGGCGGAATCGGCGGTGACCGTCAAAACGGCCTTCCTTGCCAATATGAGCCACGAGATCCGCACACCCATGAACGCGATTATCGGTGTTCTGGTGTTGTTGCAGGAAGCAGGGTTGGAGGATCACCCACGGCGGCTCGTTAAGAAAGCCTTCTCGGCGTCTGAGGCACTCCTGCAACTTCTGAATGACATTCTTGATCTGTCCAAGATCGAAGCGGATCACATTGAGCTTGATATCCATCCATTTGATATCGATGCGCTGGTTCACCGCAGCGTTGACCTGTTTGCCATTGTTGCGGAAGAAAAAGGCCTGAAACTCAGGGTGTCTATTGATCCCGCGACACCCAATCGTGTGTCGGGCGATCTGCTACGCATCTCCCAGATATGCACCAACCTTGTCGGTAATGCCGTCAAATTCACCCGCAAGGGCGGTATCGATGTCCGGATTGATTATCGGACTGAGAGTCAGGCAAGCGGCTATCTGCAAATTGAAGTTGTGGATACCGGTGTGGGTATCAAACCCGAGGACCAGGGGCGAATTTTTGAGAACTTCCGGCAAGCGGACGAATCCACGAGCCGGAATTTCGGTGGGACCGGGTTAGGCCTTGCCATCAGCCAAAGACTGGCATTATTGATGAAGGCGGAGCTGACCCTGGAGAGCGACATTGGCAAGGGCTCGACTTTCCGGCTTTTGGTGCCTGTAGGTGTCTCCCAGGATGATGGCACAGTAAGTTCCTCGAGGACGGGAAGGCCGATTCACGTCTTCCATTACGGTTTCCGTGCCAATCTGGCCTTGCTCGAGGATTATCGGGAGCATTGGCGCCTGACACTTGAAACCGTCGATGATATGGCTCAATGGCCCGCTATCCTTGAGAGTATTGCGAAGGTTGAAGACGTCGAAGACAGGTTCTTCCTGATTGATATGGAAGGCACGGAACCGAGCCTGCTGGACGGTTTCGTGACCGAGCTCCTGACCGATCCCGGCAGGTACCCGCTCTGGGCCATACTGATCATTGCCTCTGCCGGCTATTGGCGGGACTGGGTGGCGGACTTCGAGCGTTCCGGCGGGCACATGGCCTTTGAGCCCCTGACGCCATCAAAGCTCTTCGAGCACTTTTCCCAAAGACATGGGAATAAGCCGGATTCGCGGGGAGGGGGCAAGCCCCAGTTTGACGGATTATCCGCGCTGGTGGTCGACGATGTGCCCTTGAACTGCGAAATTGTTGAGAGTTACCTGAGATCGTTTGGTGTCAATGTGCAGTCTGTCCAGACAGGGGACCAGGCCGTTGAGCGCTTGGGGCAGAGGGGCTTCGACCTTATACTGATGGACCTTCACCTGGACGGTGAAACCGGCCAGGAGGTGACCGAGCGGATCCATGGCTGTGCCAACGCAAATGACTCCATCATCGTTGCGCTCTCGGCCTCTATTTCCGATCACGACCGCATGACGGCTAAGGTGGCGGGAATGCAGGACTATCTCACCAAACCGGTGGTTCCCAAGGATATCCAGTTACTGCTGGAAACCTACTTTGAAGATCGTCGGTCAGTGGTTTACACGCCCGAGGTGTCCGACGAGAGTGAGGTATTCAACGACACGGAGGTGGCGGTAACGGACATGCCGGACTTTATTTCACGTCAGGCTTACGATCGTCTTTTCAGTGATGATCAAGCGTTGTTCACTCGGTGTGTCAGAAGCTTCATTGCCAGTTCCGCGGAGATGGTTGCTGATGTCCGGAAGGCAACGCTGGCGGAAGATGCCCGTCACATGGCGCACAAGATCAAAGGGGCTGCTGTCAGTATTGCCGATACAGAGCTTGCGCAGGTGGCTGGTCTGATTGAGAACGCCCAGGAGGACCATACCTCGTTGTCCATGTTGCCCCAGTTGCTCAACCTGCTCTTGGAGCACAGCCGACGTTTGGAGCAGCACTTTGGCTTGATCGCTTCTGGCGACAATGTCGCTGAAACCGACGCAGAGTTACAAATCGTGCTCTCTCGTGTAAAGACGAAACTGGGTGGCAATCGTATCGCTGAAGATGAAGATTTGAGGGTGATCTTGAATCACCTCATTGCCAGCGGCGAGATGAAACTGGCGAACCAACTGAGGCAAGCGTTGGAGGTCTATGACTTCCCGCTCGCACTCACACTATTGGACGATGTTCCACTGGAGGGATAGGCCAGACAATGAGCAATGAAGAACAGCCAGTTGTACTTGTTGTGGAAGATAATCCCACTGGTATCGCCAGTCTTGTGGGGATACTGGGGGCGGCCTGTGAACTCGTTGTTGCCAAGACGCTGGCCGAGGCAGAGCGATGCCTTTCGCCGGACATGGACCTTGTACTTCTTGACCTCTACCTGCCCGATGGCAACGGTATTGAGTTTCTTAAACGCTTGAAGTCGGACCCGCTCTACCAGGAACTGCCGGTGATCTGTATGTCCGCTTCCGACCAGAGCAGCGACATTGAAGAGGCGTTCAGGGAAGGCGCTATTGATTATGTCCTCAAACCTTTCAACAAGATCATTCTGAGTGCCAAGGTTTCAACCTTTGTTGATTTTAAGCGAAAGACGAATTTGCTGGCCGCCCAGGCGTTGCGGGATACACTGACCGGGATCGGCAACCGACGGATGTTTGAGCAGCAGTTGGACCTGGAGTGGCGGAGGGCGCTTCGACAGGAACTTTCCCTCGGCCTTGCTCTGGTGGATATGGACCATTTCAAATGTATTAATGATCAACATGGGCACGCCCAGGGTGATGTTTGCCTGCAACTGCTGGCGACGTCCATGGAAAAGGCGTTCGGCCGTGCGGGCGATCTGGTGGCAAGACTCGGCGGCGATGAGTTTGTAGCAATGCTGCCCGGTGCCACGCTCAACAGTACGGTTCGGGCGGCCAAACGTCTGAAGGAGGTTCTGGCAAACGAACACGAAAAGTGTCGCCGCAGTGGGCAGGATTGCCCTGGCTTTTCAGTGTCAGTCGGTTGCTACGCTGTCGTTCCTCACAAAGGGACGAATGCTTCAGAGTTGAAGGAAGCAGCGGATCAGTATCTTTATGAAGCAAAGAGGGAAGGGGGGCGTAGCTGTGTCAGACCTGCTATCTAAGCTGGACCGAGACGACTCGATAGGAACGCGCCTCTTTCAGGTGAAACCCAAGATCATGGTCGTGGATGACGAACCCACCAATATACGCGTGTTGTCGGATGCACTGAAAAACGATCATGACATTATCGTGGCCACCAGTGCGAAACAGGCGTTGGGGCTTCTCGATAGGGGAGAACGTCCTCATTTATTGCTACTGGATATCATGATGCCAGACATGGATGGTCTGGAAATGTGTCGACGGCTGAAGATGCGTCAGGAACTTCAGCACATTCCGGTTATCTTCATCACGGCGCTCATTGACACAGACAGTGAGGAAAAGGGATTTGAGGTGGGGGCTGTGGATTTTATTCGTAAGCCAATCAGCATCCCCTCCGTGCGGGCAAGAGTGCGCACGCACATTTCCCTGAAAGGCATGCTCGATCATATGGTCGAGCTCAATCAAACGTTAAACGAAAGATTGCATCAGTCGGACCAGTTGAACTGGCGCTTGATGCAGGAGCAGAAACGGGGCCGTGCCGCTGACTCACGGAACCTCTACGAGCAGGCCTTCATGTCGACCTCGGAAGGTATCGCGGTGCTTGATCACGAGGGCAAAATCACCGCAGTGAACCCCTCCTACAGCCGTATTACCGGTTACTCCGAAGACGAAGCGTTAGGTCGTTATCATGACGTTCTTGATGTGCGCGTGGATAAGCGCCATAACAGCAACAGTATCCTGGACTATCTGGGGGTACATAATCACTGGTCGGGGGAGATCTACAACCGCAGAAGGAATGGCGAGGTTTATCCGGAGCTGAGAACGATCAGCACCATAAGGGCCGAGGACGGCCAGGTGACCCACTACGTGACGGTCTTCAACGATATCACCAACCTGAAAGAAACCGAGCAGCGGCTGGAAGAGCTGACCTGGCGTGACCCCGTTACCGGGTTCCCCAACCGGGCGCTTTTCCTGGACCAGCTGAGTACCGTGCTGAAGTTGTGTCATCACGGTGGCATGGCCACTGCGGTGATCGTTGTTGATATCAACAACTTCCGATATGTAAACGAGACCTTTGGTTTCGACTGCGGTGATATTGTCATTCAGACGTTTGCCGAGAGGCTCAGGAATGCCTGCCATGAAGACGACTCCATCGCTCGTTTGTCGGGCGATGAGTTTGGAATCGTGCTGGCACCAAAGCAGTGGACGTTGGATGAAGCCTATCGGATAGCCCTGCAGGTGTTCGAGCGTATTCAGGAGGCTCTGCGGGAACCCGTGCCTTATCGCTCGGAAGGGGTGTTGACGATAGAGGCAACCGGTGGCATTGCGCTGTATCCAACAGAAAGCTCCGACATGCCTTCCCTGGCTTTACGCCATGCCGAAACGGCGCACCGAAATGCCAAGGACTCGAACCGGGCTGTTGCGGTGTTTGAAGATTCCATGAGCGAGAATATCCGGCGGCAGATGGCGGTGGAGTCGGAACTGGCCCGAGCGATTACCGAGAACGAAATTGCAATGTATGCTCAATCTCAGCATAGCCCGGACCGGAAACTGGCGGGCATCGAACTTCTGGTTCGCTGGGATCATCCTGAAAGAGGGTTGTTGGGGCCCGGCGAATTTATTCCTTTTGCCGAGCGAACCCGGCAGATTGTCGCCCTGGAGCGCCATATCGTTCGCGTGTGCCTGGGAATGTTGGCTCAGATGAGAGCAGATTCGCGAAAGCTCCGCTGCTCGATCAATATTTCCGCCAAGCACATGGCGGAAGAGGATTTTGCTGAGGCGATCCTCGGGTTGGTTGCAGACTCGGGTTACCCTCCCGCGCTGATTACGTTCGAGCTGACGGAAAGCGTGATGGTGAAAGATGTGGACGCCGTTGTCGAAAAGATGGAGAAGATACGGAACTTTGGTTGCACGTTCTCGCTGGACGATTTCGGAACAGGTTATTCCTCGCTTTCCCAATTGCGCCGATTGCCCATATCGGAAATCAAGATTGACCGGTCGTTTGTACTTTCGGCGCTGAACGATTCCACGTCCGCCGATATCGTCGATATGGTGAAACGTATAGGTGAATCCATGAATGTTCGAGTTGTGGCGGAGGGAGTGGAAACGCAAGAACATGCTGATTTCCTGAAAACCCACCATCCGGGGGTGTATTTACAGGGGTACTTCTTTGGGCGCCCGGCACCGTTGTGGACCTTTTTCGTCGAGAAGTCGCACTGAACGCTGCGTCTGAGATGGCCCCGGCTTTTACGTCAATGCCTCAATCGCTTTCGCGTCGGTCGCGAAAATATTCTCCTCTTTGATCAGTTGGGCCAGCCCTGTCCTTGAAAGGGCCTCCCTCAACGGAAGTTTTGGGCCGGACAGGTAGAGGGTGATGCCTCTTGCATCCAGAAAGGACCAGATGTCCTGCAGGGTATCCAGGCCTGTAGAGTCGACCTGATTCAGGGAGGATGCAGAAATCAGCACGGTTCTCAAATCCGGGGCGGCATCCACTCGCTTGCGGATGGAGCGCTCCAGAACCGGTGCCGTCAGGTAAGTGAGTGAGGCGTCCATACGTACCCCGAGAACCCCCTCGGCAATGGGCGGCAGCTGGTAAAGATGTCGGTCACGAAACCCACCTGACTCATGAACCCCCAGTTCAATGATTCGCGGCACGGCATGATGATGAAGGAAGGCGAGCAAAGACGCCGCTATGCCCGCCAGAATTCCCCAGTACAGGTTTGGCACGGTGACCAGTGTCACCACCAGGGTGACGAGAGCTACCATGCCATCCTTGGGGTTTTCACGGCTCAATCGGGTAAGCGAGCGGACATCAATCAGCCGGGTGACGGGCACGATGATGATGGCGGCGAGGATCGCGGTCGGCAGGTGATACAGGAGCTCGGTAAACCCGAAAAGAGAGATCAGCACGAGCAGTGAGGCGATCAGGGACGCCCTCGCGGTTTTCGCGCCACTGTAGGCGTTCAGCGCCGTGCGGGAGAACGAACCGCTGACAGGAAAGGCACCGCTGAAGCCGCTGGCCATTTTGGCCAGACCCTGACCGATTAACTCCTGATTCCGGTCCCACGGTTCTCCTGTTATTCGCGACATGGTGCGGCAACTGGACATCGCTTCGGTAAAGCTGATCAGTGCAATGATCGCAGCGGGCAGCAGAAGCGCCAGGTGCTGGTCAACGGAGAGTGTCAGAGGCAATGAAGGCTGGGGAAGTCCGCTTCCGACCGGACCGATGACCGAGCCGCCAAGCTCTCCAAATCCCAGCAGATAACTGCCGGCGATGCCAATCAGTGTAACGACCATCACCGCAGGCAGGCGCGCGGTCAATTTTCCGAGTAGCAGCAGCGCTGCCACGCCACCGAGGCCGAACCCGGCGGTTGCGACCAGCCGCCAGGGGGCGTGTTGCCATTCCTGCCAGAGAGTGGATAGCCAGTTTTCGCCGGCGCCTGTATCGAAGCCCAGTAGGGCAGGGATCTGTGAAACGATAATGATGACGGCAGCCGCATTCACGAATCCCTGAACGACAGCGTTCGAGATCAGGTTGGCAAGAATGCCCATGCGGAACGCGCCCATAAGAAACTGCATGAGCCCGGAATAGAGGGCGAGCCATATGGCCATCACCACCCATTCCGGGGACCCCGCTTCGGCCAACGGTTGCAGCGCCGCGAAGGTCAGCAGGCTGGTTAATGCCACAGGCCCGACCGCAAGCAGTGACGATGAACCGAACAATGCCCCAACAATGCCCGGCAGCAGTGCCGCGTAGAGACCGGTAACGGGCGGCATCCCCGCGAGTTGGGCGTATGCCAGGGCCTGGGGGATCAGTACCAACCCGACCGTGATGCCGGCAATGGCGTCCGCCCGGTTCTGCCGTCTCGTGGGTCTGGCCCATGTCAGGAAGGGGAAGAGCCTGACGATCAGTTTACTTGAGGATGCCCGCATAACAATTCCAATTGGCAACGTGTCGGTGTAACGCACGTATCCGGTCCGGCTCTCCATTTAAGGGGCTTTGATAACCGTATAGCACATTACCAGCATCGGGATAGAGAAAGTAGAATTCGACTCAATGATCTATGCTGTCATTAGGCTGCATGGCACCGCCTCTGGCCTCTGCTGGCCTCTGGAGAGTGCACGAATAAATTCGCTGATGGAGAAGGCGTATGCAACAGATCCAGAAATACCCCGCGGGCTGGCGGGTACTGCATTGGGTAATGGCGCTGATGGTCCTGACGTTGATACCCGTCGGGCTCTGGATGGCGTCGCGTGCGGAAGCTGATATCTGGGGGGCGCTGACGAATACCTTGTACAGTGGGCACAAAGCCATAGGTTTTACCGTGCTCCTACTGATGATCCTGCGGATCGTGGTTAAGATACGGGTAAAAAGCCCACCCTATCCCGAGAGCATGCCCCGCACATTGCAGATTGCAGCCAAGAGCATGCACCACCTGATCTACGTCATGTTGGTGGTTACGCCTTTGTTTGGCTGGGCCGGTGTGACGGCGTATCCGGCTTTGGGCATCGTGGGCGATGTCAGACTGCCCGCCATGCCTTTTGTGCCGGAGGACAAGGAATTGGCTGGGAGCTTGTTTGCGATACACGGGTGGCTAGCCATAACGCTAGGTGTTCTGGTCGCAGGCCATATCGCGGCGGCCTTTCGCCATATGCTCCGTGGGGATGGTATTTTCCGCCGAATGGTTTGAGTAGGCATGCGAGGACCGCAGCCGGCCTGTTCCGGTGCGATCGCTAAGCCAGACAGATGCGGTACCGAAGCACCCCGGCATCCTCCTCGCGGACCCATTCAATCCGGTGCCCGGTCAGCTCGCACAGCACCTGTAAATCCCGACGACCGCTGGGATCATCGGCCAGGAAGTCAACCTGCGTGCCGCTGGGAAGGCCCTGGGTGCGCTTCTTAAAACGCAGAACGGGCAGTGGGCATACCAAACCGATGGCATCGATCTGGTAAACCTCTGTTTCATGCATCTGGGACTGTTCAGTCAAGCCGCACATTCTCACTGCTGGTTTGCGTGGCGGAGGACCACCCGAACTGGTCAAGAACGGGCGGGGCGGCAAAGGCAATCACCAGCGCCGCGACAAACGCTGAAATCATGACTTTCACGATGACCCTCCTTTACCCTGTTTGGCTTCAACCTCGGCCACCCACAGATCGTGGTGCTGGCGCGCCCACTCCACATCAACCTGGCCGTTACCCATGGCATCGAAGGCGCCTTCCATGCCAACCGAGCCAATATAAATGTGGGCAATGATGGCCAGCATCATCACGAATGCGACAATCGAGTGCCAGAGGTTGGCGTATTGCATCTCTTCGTGGGGCGCCAGATCGGTCGGGAAGCTGGTACCCAGAACACTGTTCATGATGCCGAAGGTATCGGCAAACATGGGCATCTGAAACGGGAACAGCAGCGATAGCCCGGAAAGGGACACTGAGGCGCCCAGCACCATCACGGTCCAGAAAATGATCTTCTGGCCGGCGTTGAATTTCTTCGCAGACGGATGGCTCTTGGTAAAGATACCGCCGCCAGCCTTGAGCCATTGCCAGTCCAGCTTGTTGGGAATGTTGTGGGCCACCCACATGACAAACGTCATCACCAGCCCCAGCATGAACGCCCATGCAACGTTATTGTGGACCCACTTGGAGCCGGCAGCCAGGGTGGCAAAGGCGTCGGCCCCCATGACCGGGATCAGGAAGCTTCGCCCCATCAGGGTGATCAGCCCCGTCAGGCCCAGGGCGATAAACGAGCCTGCCAGCAGCCAATGGCCGAACCGCTCGACGGCTTTGAACCGTTCAATTGTAGTGCCCGCAGGGCCGCCTTCGATTTTGATCCTGCCGCGAATGAGATAGAACACCACCAGCAATGCGATGAAGCCCAGAATGGCACCGCCGCCGTAGGTGATGACCGGCCCTTCACGCAACTGGTACCAGCGCATGCCGCCGTCCTGGATCAGAACATCGGCCGCCGGGTTGCGAACCTGGGTTTCAATGTCGATGTTGTCGTAGCGAATGCCGCGCCAGGCATCAGCATCGGAACGCCCGCCACGGGTGCCCAGTGGCTCGTTGATCGGCGCCGCATTGGCGGGATTACCTGTTTCTTTGGAACGGGATTCCCCGTCAGCTTTCAGTCTTTCCTGCCGGGCCATGATGTCTTCGAGGGTTTGGCCGCCCCCGGTAGACATCTGGTCAGACTCGGGAACGTCCTGCGCCCACACAGGGTTGAAGACCAATGTCGCCAGCACAAAAACGGCGGCACCGAATAGTTTACAGTTCATGAAAGCACTCCAGCGGAATGAACAAAAAGAATCCGTTGCCTTAACGAATGCCGGGGCCCCAGGGCCCCGGAAACATCCAATGGGCTTACGCGCCCTTCTTCTCGTAGGCTGTGCCCCATCCCCAGGCGCCTGAACCAAAACCACGGTTCACCACACGCTGGCGGTAGATGTCCGCTACCTCGTTGCCGTCACCGGCCAACAAGGCTTTGGTGGAGCACATTTCCGCACAGATCGGCAGCTTGCCCTCCGCAATACGGTTGCGCCCGTACTTGGAGAACTCCGCTGTGGAGTTGTCTTCTTCCGGACCGCCTGCACAGAACGTGCATTTGTCCATCTTGCCCCGGCTACCAAAATTGCCCGCTTGCGGGAACTGAGGGGCGCCGAATGGGCAAGCGTAGAAACAATACCCACAACCAATGCACAGATCTTTGGAGTGCAAAACCACACCGTCTTCGGTCTGGTAGAAGCAATCCACGGGGCAGACGGCCATACAGGGTGCGTCTGAACAGTGCATGCAGGCTACCGAGATCGAACGCTCACCGGGCTTGCCATCTTCAATGGTCACCACGCGTCGACGGTTGATGCCCCAGGGGACTTCATGCTCATTCTTGCAGGCCGTTACGCAGGCATTACACTCGATGCAGCGTTCGGCATCGCAAAGGAATTTCGCTCTTGCTTGTCCTTCAATGGCCATGATCTACACCTCTTGTTATGCCGGCATAATCGAACACAGGGTGCACTTGGTCTCTTGCATCTGTGTGACCGAGTCATACCCGTATGTTTGAACTGTGTTGGTGGATTCACCCAATACGTAGGGGTCGGAGCCTTTCGGATACTTGTCCCTCAGATCCTTGCCCTCCAGGTGTCCGCCGAAGTGGAACGGCATGAAGGCGACGCCCTCGCCGACCCGTTCGGTCACCATGGCCTTGACTTTGATGCGTGCGCCTTCCGGGCCAGACACCCAGACATCCTTACCGTCACGAATGTTCATGTTGTTCGCATCACGCGGATTCACTTCAATGAACATGTCTTGCTGCAATTCCGCCAGCCACGGGTTGGACCGGGTCTCGTCACCACCACCTTCATACTCAACCAGTCGGCCTGAGGTCAGAATGATGGGGAAGTCCTTGCTGAAGTCCTTCTTCTGGATGGACTCGTACAGGGTCGGGACACGCCAGAAGGTCTTGTCCTCGTAGGTCGGATAGTCCTCCACCAGGTCTCGGCGGTTGGTATAGAGGGGTTCGCGATGAAGCGGCACGGGGTCCGGGAAGTTCCAGACGATGGCGCGGGCCTTGGCGTTACCAAAGGGCGCGCACTCGTGTTTGATCGCAACACGCTGGATGCCGCCAGACAGGTCGGTTTTCCAGTTGGTTTCGGGGCCGGCAACGGCATCAATGCTGGCCCGCTCTTCGGCCGTCAGGTCGCCATCCCAGCCCAGGTCCATCAGCATCTGCATGGTGAATTCCGGGTATCCGTCCTTGATCTCGGAGTTTTTCGAGTAAACGCCGTCCGCCAGCAGGTTTTCGCCGTTGCGTTCAACGCCAAAGCGGGCACGGAAGGTAAGGCCACCTTTGGACACCGGCAAAGACATGTCATAGAGCACGTGTGTGCCCGGATGGTTCATTTCCGGTGTGCCCCAGGATGGCCATGGCAGGCCGTAGATATCACCATCGCAGGGGCCACCCACCGCACGCAGTGTGGTCTTGTCGAAGTGGTGCTGGTTGGCCATGTGCTTTTTCAGCCGCTCTGGCGACTGACCGGTGTAGCCGATGGTCCACATGCCACGGTTGAATTCACGGGTGATGTCCTCGACGACCGGTTCATTGCCTTCAATGGCGATATTGCGGAACATGCGATCGGTGAAACCGAACTTGTCCGCAAACAGCTTCATGATTTCGTGGTCGACCTTGGAGTCGAACAGCGGCTCAACGACCTTTTCACGCCACTGGAGCGATCGGTTGGAAGCGGTGACCGAGCCCGATGTCTCGAACTGTGTGGTCGCCGGCAACAGGTAAGCGCCCTCCTTACGGTCGTGCAGCACTGCAGACACGGTGGGGAAGGGGTCCACCACGACCAGCAGGTCGAGTTTCTCCATGGCTTCCTTCATTTCCAGCATCCGGGTCTGGGAGTTCGGCGCGTGGCCCCACAGCACCATAGCCCGGGTGTTGTCGGGCTGCTCCAGGTTTTCCTTGGCTTCCAGAACGCCGTCAATCCAGCGCGATACGGGTATGCCTTTCTCGTTCATCATGGCTCTGGATTTGCCATCCTTGTCCCACACGGCAAAACGCCCCTTGAGCCAATCCAGGTCCTCTTCCCAGACGCGGGCCCAATGAGCCCAGGAGCCAGCGGCCAGGCCATAGTAGCCGGGCAGGGTATCGGCCAGTACACCCAGGTCAGTAGCGCCCTGAACGTTGTCGTGGCCACGGAAGATGTTGGTGCCGCCGCCAGGAGCGCCCATGTTACCCAGTGCCAGTTGCAGCACACAGTAGGCGCGGGTGTTGTTGTTGCCGTTGGTGTGCTGGGTACCACCCATGCACCAGATGACCGTGCCAGGGCGGTTATTCGCCAGGGTACGAGCGACGCGCTCAAGCTGTGCTCCAGGCACACCGGTTACACGCTCGACTTCCTCAGGGTTCCATTTCTTTACTTCCTGCCGGATGTCGTCCATGCCGTACACCCGGGTGCGGATGAACTCCTTGTCTTCCCAGCTGTTCTCAAAGATGTGCCACAACAGGCCCCAGACCAGCGCGACGTCTGAGCCCGGACGAAACCGCACATACTCGTCCGCGTGGGCGGCGGTGCGCGTGAAACGAGGGTCGCAGACAATCAGCGGCGCGTTGTTCTCTTCCTTGGCTTTGAGAAGATGCAGCAGCGACACCGGGTGCGCTTCCGCAGGGTTACCACCGATCAGGAAGATCGCTTTCGAGTTGTGGATATCGTTGTACGAATTGGTCATCGCACCGTAGCCCCAGGTGTTGGCTACGCCGGCAACCGTGGTCGAATGGCAGATCCGGGCCTGGTGATCAACGTTGTTGGTGCCCCAGTAGGCAGCGAATTTGCGGAAAAGGTAGGATTGCTCATTGTTGAACTTTGCGCTTCCCAGCCAATAGACCGAATCCGGACCGCTTTCCTCGCGGATCTGTAGCATCTTGTCGCCGATCTCGTTGATCGCTTCGTCCCAGGAGATTTTCTGCCACTGTCCGCCGACCATTTTCATCGGGTACTTGAGACGGCGTTCGCCGTGAGCGTGTTCACGTACTGAGGCGCCTTTTGCACAATGCGCACCCAGGTTGAAGGGGCTGTCCCAACCAGGCTCCTGCCCGATCCAGGTGCCATTCTGCACTTCAGCCTCGACCGTGCAGCCAACCGAGCAGTGGGTACACACGGACTTTTTGCGAACAATTTTCCCACCTTCCGTCGATGGGGTGGCGGCCTCAACGCGGCCGGATGTTAGTGACAGAGCTGCCAGACCACCCACTGTGACACCGGAGGCGGCCAGGAAACCACGACGATCCATGGTTTTGGCAGCGAGGGATGAAAGTAAAGAACCAGCACGGGGGCCTTTCGCTACCCCGTTGGTTTTCTTTCTTAACATGTCAATTACCTCTCTCTTTTTATTCTCGTTTTACGGAGGTGTGGCCATTCAAGAGCCTTTCGCAACCTTGAATGACGCACGCTTCCTTAAAAGCGAGCCGATTCGAAGTACTTACGTGTGTGTTCAGTGTCACGCAGACCGCGGCTTTTCGGGGCTTCTTTCACCACCTCGGCTGCGGCGTTGGGGGAAACTGCCAGCGCAACAGCCGCAGGCGCTGCAGCTGCTGCCACCTTCAAGAAACGGCGGCGGCTGTTTTCACGTTTCGGGTTGTCCATTGGACACCTCCACCTGAGTTAAGGGACCAGGCAGGTCCCAGTTATTGAATGGCAAAAGCATCAGCCTCAACGGCCATGAAAGCCCGGCCCAGCGAGCCCACAGGCGCGTAGAAAACCGCGCTTTGCGCTTCTTCCAGATCGGTAAAGAACAGTGCCGCCCACTTCGCCAGGTGTGCGTCGAAAAAGGCTTTTTGAGAAGGCTGGTCACTGTCACACAGGAACTCGCCCGCAATAATGCCGGCCATGATTTCGCACAGCGTGCCCATGTGATCTTCCGGTTCTTTAACGTTGTCTCTTGCCTTGATGCCCCTGGCCATCAGGTCGCTGCGCAGATCCGCAAGGGGCTTCTCGTTGAGAAAGCCGGTCAGGTAATAACTGGTGTAGGGCAGTAATTCCCCACGACCAATGCCAACGAAAAGGTTGTTGAACTCCCGCTCGGCATCCTTGGGCGTGGTGCGTTGGGCAAGGGCAGCGAGGTTTCTGGAGGCGGTTCCTATCGGAGTGTCGTCGCCCTTTAAGGTCGCCAGTCCCCGCAGCAACTCACTTGAAGGTGGGCCGCCCAGCAAGACACCCAGCAACTGATACATTTGGGCACGGGCTCGATCTTCGTCGCTGATCGAGCGAGGGCACTGAACTTCTGCAGTGTTGGCCAAGACGTCTCTCTCTCTTCTTGTCTCTTGTTTATTGTTGTCTAATTTTTAATCACCGATCTACTGTATATAGCTCCGATTTGTGTCGGGCGCAACTACAGTTGCTAACGATTCACGAATCGCCAAAACGCATTCGTGGGCGGTAGCGCGGTGTCGATTCTTCCCCGGTTTTGGTGACCACTGGTTGGGTATGGCCAGCAGTATCTGATGGAACTTCTTCGAAGTCGGACTCGGATTCCTCGATGGCTTCTGCAGGTTCCGGAGGCGCCATCGTTACCGCAGTTTCGGCCTGCTCCGTGTGCTCTGTGATGGAGTCCCCGCGTTCTTTATCAGCCTGCTCCCCCGCCTTTTTGGTTCGGTCGATCAGTCCTTGTCCCACCTTGTAGAGGGTCTTTACGGCCCCGGTCGCGCTAGCCGCGCTGGTGAAATCCTCATCGTAGTCATTGAGCCCGTCCAGCACGGCAAGTACGGGGTTGGATTTCCAAAGTGATCGCAGGGCCCTGCGGCGTAGCAGCTCGGGGATTTCTTTGCGCATGAACCCGGTAATATCGGTACCCAGCTCAATGGCATCAGGATCTGGTAAGCCGTATTTCTCCAATACATCGTGCTCGGGCAAGGTCTGATTGATGGCGAGTTCCTGTTCTTCCGGTGACGGCTCGGACTCGACCGAGGGCGCCGCCGGCTCAGTTTTATTACCGGTTTCTGCTTTCTTGCGCGACCAACGTTGCAGGCGTGACTCAGCCATCACTGAATCCTCGGTTTTTTGATGTTGGCGGGTGCGCGAAAGACGTCGCTCTCCTGACGGATACGCGGATCGCCTTTGGCGTCTTCGATACCATCGACTTGGACACTGTCACGACGCCGTTTCTTGAAGGGCTCTTCGATGTAGTGCATATCGACAAACTCTTTGATCCAGGCCGCCAGAGACTCGGGAATGGGCACAGGCTCGACGATACTTTCGCCACTGTCCTGTGCATCCAATGCCTCATGGGCACTGGCGGTAATGGAACTGACGGCCCACCCTGAGGGAGAGCGACCGGTCTGGTCCTTATCCATGACAATCCAGACGGAGGGAACGGCCATGTTCAGGGATACAAGGTAGCCTTCCACGTCGGCGCGAAAGAGCTCCATGGTCACCGTGCCTGCGTGGTAATCCACGTCATCGCCTTCACGGATCAGTTCTTTCCAGAACGCCTCGGGGGCGCCCGGTATGACCGCCACCGGCTTCCAGATATACCGCGCCCACTGGGTTACGCCAGGGGACTGGCGAACGACGGCACCGACTTGTAACGCGCGTTTCCAATGATCTGTGCGACTGCTCATGGCTGCTCTCTTTTGTTATTCCTTCAAGCTAGCAGGAGGTCAAAAAATATCCAACTTTCCAATTGTCCAAAAACAAACGGCTGTGGCATGCTCGAAGAGCTATAGTGTTTCGTATACGTATAACAACAATGAAAAGAGTCGAGTTCCTGATGACGGCACACAAGACCTTACTGCTATGCAGCTGCGATAAAACACAGTCCTTTGATCCTGAGGCGCTGCGCAAGGCCGCAGCCGCTGAACAGGTAATCGCGGTGGATCAATTGTGCGGCCACGACATGAAGATGGCCGCTGAGCACCTGGGTGGTGATGCAGACGTACTCATTGCCTGTGGCCAGCAGGCTGCCCTGTTTGAGCGTCTGGGCGAGGATGTGCAAGCTGAAATCGGGCACTCCGCGCCGCTGGGCACCATCGACATCCGGGACCGGGCTGGTTGGGGGAGCGCGAGTGCAAACCCCAAACGTCAGCATGCCAAGCAAGCGGCCCTGGTTGCCGCGGCCCAGCTGCCAGCTCCGATTGCGCCTGCGAAAACGATCCGCTCCAGCGGGGTGTGCTGTATCGTTGGCCCCACCGAACAGGCCGTAAGAATGGCCGAGCTGGTACAGGACGAGCTGGGGGTTACCTGTATCGTCAACGATGCCGGCCCCATACAGCTTCCCTCTGCCGCCTACGACGTGGCCAGGGGCCGACTGACGTCAGCCTATGGCGCACTGGGCAATTTCAGAATGGAGTTTGCCCAGTTGCAAACCCTGAATCCCGCCGGCCGTGGTGCACTGGGTTATGGCGAGGTGCAGGCCACCGCTAGTAGCGAATGTGATGTGTTTATCGACCTCCGTGGTGGCGCTCCGGCCTTTCCCAGCCATCAGAAGCGCAACGGTTATTTCTGGGCCGACCCCGCCAAAACCGGGGAATTGGAGCGCATTGCCCTGACAGCCCGGGAGCGGGTTGGTGAGTTCGAGAAAACCGTCTACTTCAGGTTGGAAGAGTCCCTGTGCGCCCACTCCCGGGCCAACAAAACCGGCTGTACCCGCTGCCTGGATGTCTGCCCTACCGAGGCCATTTTTTCGTTCGGTGACCACGTGCAGATTGATTCGGATATCTGTGCCGGTTGTGGCTCCTGCGCGGCTGTTTGCCCGACCTCAGCCATCACCATGAACGAAAGCCCGTTCGAAGCCCTGACCAAAGCCGTGGACGTGATGGCCAGGGTGTATCGTGAACATACCGAAGAATCCCCTCGGCTGGTGTTCCATACCCTGGACGCCGGTGGTGAGGCCATGGCGCACCTGGCACGGTACGGCGATGGGCTGGCGGACGACCTGATTCCGATGGGGCTTGAGCATATCGATCGTATCGGCCATGCCGAGATCCTGGCCGCACTGGGCGCCGGCTATGCGGAAGTCCTGCTGCTGGCGGACAACGAGACTGACCGCCAGGCCGTTGCCGCGGAAGTGGAACTGGCTCAGGCCATGGTGAGCGGTGCCCACCATTCGCCCACCCGGATCCGGGTGGTTGCGACTGACGAGCTCAGTGCAGAAGGGGACAATGCGGGCCGCGTCAGTGAGCCCGTGTTACTGGTTGGCGGCCGCCGTGACATCACACGGGTTACCGTCAGTGCGATGGCGGACGGTGTTGAAGCGCCGATCCCCCTGCCACAGGGCGCGCCCTATGGTGCTATCGAAATCGATTCCGATAAATGCACGCTCTGTCTGGCCTGCGTGTCTCTGTGTCCGACTGGCGCCCTTGGCGACCATCCGGACCGGCCGGAGGTTCAGTTCACGGAAAATGCCTGTGTTCAGTGTGGCATCTGCGACAGCACCTGCCCCGAGACAGCCATCAACCTGAAGCCGCAACTGGATCTGTCCAAGGGGGCGCTAAGCGCCCGGGCACTGCACGGCGAGGAGCCTTTCGAATGCATCAAGTGTGGAAAGCCCTTCGGTGTTGCCAGCACCATCAACCGGATCGTTGAAAAACTGGAGAATCAGCACTGGATGTACAAAAACGCCGATAACGTCCAGCTTATAAAGATGTGTGACGACTGTCGGGTGAAATCTCAGTTCCACGGGGAAAACGCGCCTCTGGCAGGAGGAGAGCGCCCAAGGGTTCGCACCAGAGACGACTACCTGGACAGCTAGAATAAAAACAGGACGCGACATGGTTGAATACACCGAAGTAGGAAAACCGAACCTGATTGGTACCGACGCTCCCCGGCCTCAGGACAAGAACCCTAAAGGCGTTGACCGCATCATTGCCATCGCCTCCGGCAAAGGGGGAGTCGGAAAGTCGACCGTGGCCTCCAACCTGGCGGTTGCACTGGCTTCGAAAGGTCTGAAAGTGGGCCTGTTGGATGCCGATGTGTACGGTCCCAGCCAGCCCCGCATGATGGGTGTTTCAGGTCGGCCGTCCAGCCCTGACGGAAATACCATACTGCCGCTGCGCAATCACGGGGTGACCCTGATGTCCCTGGGCCTGATGGCCTCCGATGATGAAGCCATTGTCTGGCGCGGGCCCATGTTGATGGGCGCCCTGCAACAGATGATGAACCAGGTGGACTGGGGCCGGCTGGATGTCTTGCTGGTGGACTTACCCCCGGGCACCGGTGATGTCCAGATGACCCTGAGCCAGAAATTCTTTGTCGCAGGGGCGGTTGTGGTCTCAACCCCCCAGGACATCGCGTTAATGGACGCGCGCAAAGGCATCGATATGTTCAAACGGATGGATGTGCCCCTGTTCGGCCTGATTGAAAACATGGCCTCTTTTATCTGCGATGGTTGCGGCAAAGAGCACCATCCTTTTGGGCACGGGGGCGCCAGGGCGGAGGCTGAAAAATTGGGCTCGCCCTTCCTGGGGGAGATTCCGCTGGATCTGGACATCCGCGTTGGTTCGGATGGCGGTGTCCCGATTGTGGTATCGAAGCCGGATAGCCCTCAGTCGAGGGCTTTTCAGCGCATCGCCGATGAACTGATCGCCTCCGAAGTGTACGCCGAGGCCATGCGATGAGCGTGTCGCCGCGCTTACCACCGCTGTTTACAGGCGAACGGGTGCCAAACCAGACGGATCCGTTTGATAAGGCCGTCAGCCGTGCCATTGCCGGAGTTGATTCCGGCACGATCTTCTATTCCGACGCGGTGGACGTCTTGCGCGCGGCCCTGGTGCTGGCGCCGGAAACCTCATTGGAAGAGGCTGTCCAGGTGGTCTACGTGGCCCAGATAGGCCTGGCTGAAAGTCTGGGCGCCCTGGCCCCGCCCGAAGTGCCGGTGTTCTTCCAATGGCCCGATCGTATCAAGGTCAATGGCGCGGTGTGCGGCGGTGTCCGCTTTGCCGCGGATGTGTCAGATCCCAGCGCTCATCCAAACTGGCTGGTGGTCGGCATCGATGTGCCTTTTTTGCCGGTGGGCGGCGAGCCGGGCGAGACGCCGAACCAGACCTGTCTGCACGAGGAAGGCTGTGTTGAGATCACGCCCATGGCGCTTCTGGAAAGCTGGTCCAAGCACACATTGTTGTGGCTGACTTACTTCATGGACAGTGGCTTTGAGCGTATACACAATGAGTGGCGGCCACGCTGTGACACCCTGGGTAAAATGATCGACCTGCCAAAGCCTGGGCTCTTTGTGGGCCTGGATGAAAAGGGCCGGATGCTGTTGCGCCAGGATGTCATGACCGAAACAGTGAGTTTGATCGAGTTTGCGGAGCACGTATGAAACTGGCCCGAACCCTGCGACTGGATGTATCCGATGACAATGTATTTGACCTGCCGGCTCCCAGCGGTGAATGGGCGATATCCGGCGGGTTTGAGTTTTCCAACTGGACCGAAGCAGACCTGAAGGGCAAGGCCCGGCAGGCCTTCAGCAATGGTTGGTACAGCATCGAGTCAGGCGGTCGTGCCAGTTTTGTGGGCGTGTGCGACATCACCGAAGCGGAGTTGGAACATTTACGCCAGACCTTGGCGCAGACGTTTGTTGAGTGTTACGGCGCTCCGGATATCGATGCGGCCTATCCGGTCGCCTGTGAGGAAATCGACCAGATGCGCAGCATGTGTGAGGACTTCGAGGACAACACGCTGTTGATGGTCAGCCGCACGCTCACCGAACTGGGTGTTGAGGAAACCTACCGCTCCCGGGGCCCGCAGGATGCCTCGCTGGAGGCCTTTGCCGTACATGGCAGCGTTGACTGATTACAGTCCGAAACTGCCATAGGGAATAAACCGCACCAGGGTGCCCGGTTCTATCTGCTGGGCGCTTTCGTCCAGCTCCACCAAACCCTCGGACCAGGCCAGGCCGGTTACACGTCCAGAGCCCTCAGAGCCAAATACCTCAACCTGCCCATCCCGAACGCGGGCCCGCAACATCTCGCTGCGCCCCGGTTTCTTATTCTTGGAAAAGCCAGCGGGCACGAGATAACCCTGGGGTTCGAACCAGTTCCCTCCTGCCAGCAACGCCATCGCCGGCGCGCCAAAACGCAGTGCGCAGACCCAGGCGGCGACCGGGTTTCCCGGCAAACCCACCACGGGCGTTCCCTGGAACATGGCCAGCGCCAGCGGGCGGCCCGGTTTGATCGCAATGCGCCAGTTACTGATGTCACCGTGTGCTTTCAGCATTTTCGATACGTGATCCTCGTCGCCGGCAGACACGCCGCCGCTGGTGAGGATCAGGTCGCATTGTTCCGAGCCTCGCTCCAGCGCCGCTTTGACTTCTTCGGCCCGGTCGAGCACATGACCAAGGTCCACCAGCTCATAGCCCAGTTGTGCCACCAGAGCATTCAGCATTGGCCGGTTGGCGTCATAGATCTGCCAGTCGGTGACGGCTGAGCCGACGGGCTTTACTTCATCCCCCGTGGATAAAACGCCGACGCGCAGGCGGTGATAGACGTCGACCGAGTCGACACCCACGCTGGCAAGTACTGAAATCTGGGTTGGCGTCAGGCGGGTGCCTGCCGTGAGGATTTGATCCTGTGCCTTGATGTCCTCGCCGGCTTTGCGCGCGTTGGCGCCGGCTTTTAACGTGCCGTTCAACTGCAGTTGGCCATCTCGGACTTCGCAGTCTTCCTCGAGGACCACGGTATCCGTGCCGGCCGGAATCACCGCGCCGGTCAGAATCCGGATGGCGTGGCCCGCAGGCACGTTCCCCATATACGGTTCCCCGGCGGCGCTGCGGCCCTCAATCAGGGGCAGGCTGCAGGGTACGTCCGTTAGCGGCCCTGCGAAGGCATAGCCGTCGACCGCGGAATTGTTGCTTGGGGGATGAGCGCGAGGCGCAGAGACGTCGCTTGCCAGGATTCGCCCATTGATCTGCGACAGCGGGACGGCGTGTTCCACCTCCACTACCGGATGTAGGCGAGAGCGCAGCCGCTCCAGTGCCTCTTCCACCGGCGTCCAGTTCACCCCGGGGGGCAGGGCGAAACAATCGTTACGAAGTGGAGTCGTTGTTTTCCCGTTCATGATGTCCCTGGGCTCAGAATAAAGTCAGCGATGGCGGGTACATTGTTTACATCGAAAACGGGGCCCGGAAAATCCGCAGCGTAGTCCACTACATAGTCCGCCACCAGGGCAATGATACTGTCGTCCTCCGGGTAGAGGGGCGCACGGGCGCTTTCCTGCCTGTGCACTTCAATCTTGGGATGCGGGTGGGTTTTAAAGCCCTCGACCACCACCCAGTCGCAGGGGCCCAGCCGCGCCAGCAATTCATCCAGCGTTGGCTCTTCAGCGCCGCGCAGTTCGTGCATGATGGCAAAGCGTCGCCCGCCCGCCAGGATAACCTCGCGAGCGCCGGCATCGCGGTGCTTGTAGCTGTCGGTACCGGGTTGGTCCACATCCACCCCGTGATGGGCGTGCTTGATCGAGTTAACCGTTAACCCCCTGCTGGACAGCTCGCGAATCAGGGCTGCTGCCAGCGTGGTTTTTCCGCTGTTCTTCCAGCCCACAATGCCGATGACATTCACTTCAGGTGCTTCTCCGCCCAGGCCAGGTCTTCCGGTGTGTTGATGTTGAAAAAGTCGTCCTCGCCGAACACCACCAGGGTTTCACCCTGGGCTTGTGTCCACTGGCGGATCTTGCGCACGCCGTCGTTCAGGGCGGCTCGAAGATCATCCCGCAACGCGACCCGCCAGCGGCCAAACGTTGGCTGGGGCAGGCGACCACGTTCCGGATCCGGTGTCGCCGCGAGCACCACCGGCGTGTCATGCCCGGCCAACCGTGCAGCCAGGTCCCGGGGGAACGATGGGGTGTCCGCAGCGACGCTGATCAGCCATTCATGCCCTTGTTCGGCCGCCCAATCCATGCCCGCCAGAACACCTGCCAGCGGGCCTGGAAAATCAGCGATCGAATCAGCCACCACTGGCAGCCCCAGATCATCAAACCGACTCAGATCGCCGTTGGCGTTCAACACCACGGCGTCCACCTGCGGTGTAATCCGGTCGATGACCCGCTGGATCAACGACTGATCACCCAGCATCAACCGTCCCTTGTCGCCGCCGCCCATCCGGTTGGCCTGGCCGCCCGCCAGAATGACCGCGCAATCAGTCATGCTCGGCCCCTTTTCGACGGTGCTTTTTGTCCTCGTCAGGAACCTGTGACAAGTCCTGATCGAACACCAGGCGGTGTTGCCCACTGAGGCACGTGAACTTTTTACCGCGCATCCGACCGATCAGGGTCAATCCGACCTGCCGGGCAATATCGACGCCCCAAGCGGTAAAGCCCGACCGGCTGATCAGGGTCGGGATTCCCATCAGGGACGTTTTGATGACCATTTCGGAGGTCAGGCGGCCCGTGGTGTAGAGGACTTTGTCGGCGGCGGTGATGCCGTTCAGGTACATCCATCCTGCGATCTTGTCCACCGCGTTGTGGCGCCCGACATCCTCCATGTAGGCCAGAATCTGGCGATCCTGACACAGAACCGTGCCGTGAATGGCGCCGGTTTCCATGTACAGGCTGGGAGTGTGGTTGATCTGGTAGGAAAGATCGTAAAACGTGCTGGTGTGCACCGGTGTGTCCGGTAGTGACAGGCCTTCAAGCCCCGCCATCATGTCACCGAACACCGTACCCACGGCGCAGCCGGACGTCCGGGTTTTCTTTTCCAGTTTGTCTTCGACATCGGTAACACCTGCGGTACGCACCACGGCGACTTCCAGCTCTTCGTCGAAGTCAATTCCGGTGACCTGATCGTTTTCCTTCAGCATACCTTGATTCAGGAGAAAGCCGAGGGCCAGATACTCCGGGTGATCGCCAATGGTCATGGCGGTGACGATCTCCTGGCTGTTCAGATAGATCGTCAGGGGGCGCTCCTCGATCACGCTGATGGACTTTGATTGACCGTTTTCATCAACGCCCTCGACGGCGCGGGACAAACGAGGGTCTTTGGGATCGGGCAGTATCGGATTAATCGTCATTGTTGTTATAGCTCTTCCAGGAACGCCACGGACTTGAATCTCGATGCACGTCCCCAGAGATTAGCCTATTTGGCATTCGGGAAAAACAGCTGTTGTCCGTCCACCTTGAAGTCTGCAATCGCTTGCTGGCCATCCTCGGAAATCAGCCAGTTGTGCCACTGTTCAGCGAGATCGTGCTTGAGATGCGGATGCTTCTCTTCGGAGATCAGCAGGCTACCGTACTGGTTGAACAATACTTCGTCGCCGGCAAAAAGCAGCCTCAGGTTCTGGCGGTTGCCAAACGCCACCCAGGTGGCGCGGTCCGACATCACGTACGCGTCCATGGCCGCGGCGGTGTTGAGGGTTGGCCCCATGCCACTGCCGAGTTCGCGGTACCAGTCGCCGTCGGGGTCCACGCCGGCGTTCTCCCAGAGGCGTAACTCGGCGCGATTGGTGCCGCTGTCATCGCCGCGTGAGGTGAAGGGTGCCTTGGCATTGGCAATCGCCGCGAAGGCTTCGGCGGCACTTTGCGCCTCACCAATATTCGCCGGATCGTCTGCGGGGCCAATCAACACGAAATCGTTGTACATGACATCGGCCCGCTCACTGGCGAAGCCGTTTTCGACAAAGCGTTTTTCTCCGGCGGTATCGTGTACCAGGAGGCTGTCGGCGTCGCCGCGACGGGCGATTTCAAAGGCCTGTCCGGTGCCCACTGCCACCACCCGTACGTCGATGCCGGTATGGTTTTCGAACTGCGGTAAAATGGCGTTGAACAGCCCCGAGTTCTGGGTGGACGTCGTTGAGGCCAGGGTGATGTAGTCATCAGCGAACGCGCTGAATGCCAGGCCCATGCTGGTTACACCTGCGAGTACAAGGGTTAAGCTTTTTTTCATCTTGTTTTCTCCTTTCGCGCGTGTGGAACTTCCATTGAGTAGCCAGCCGCTAAACCGTCAGGGTAAAACTATCCCACCAGTTCTCCGGCAATAAACGCTTGTGCCTCCCGCGAGACGGGCCTGTTGAAAAAGACGTCGGCGGGGGTGTGTTCGCACACTTTTCCGCCAGAAAGAAACAAGACATCTCCGGCAAGGCGTCTGGCCTGATGCAGATCGTGAGTGGTCATTACGATGCGCGTTCCACGCTGATGAAACTCGCGTACCGCAGCCTCCACGCCTTTAATGGCAGCGGGGTCGAGTGCTGAGGTGGGTTCATCCAGAAACAGCACCTGAGGAGAAAGAACCCAGGCGCGAGCCAGTGCCAGGCGCTGCTGCTCGCCGCCGGATAGCACGCGCGCGGGCGTGTTTGTGCAGGAGGTAAGCCCAAAATGCTCAAGCGCTTCGCAGGCGATCTGTGTACGTGTCTTGCGGGGGACATTGTTGACGGCCAACGCGTGAACGAGATTGGCCAGGGCCGAGCGACGCAACAGTACCGGTTGCTGGAACACCATTGCCTGGCGGGGGCGCCCCCCACGTGACCAGGCCACCTGTCCCTGAGTGGGTGAGAGCAAACCGTGCGCCAGCCGTAACAGAAGACTCTTGCCCGCCCCGTTGGGTCCCATCACCAGGGTAGGGCCGGTGCCGTCCAGGGTGAATGAGCAGGGTCCCAGTAGCGCCTTGCCCTGCTGGTTGAAGGCGACGCCATCAAAACGCAGCGTTGGTGGCGGGAGGAGGGCGGCCGAGGCAAGGAGCGGAACGTTGAATGACGTCATCCTATCCGTCTCCTTGTCAGTTCGCCCACCAAATAGGCGCCTGCGTTAATCAGCATGACCAGCGTCAGCAGCACAATCCCCAGTCCCAGTGCCAGTGGCAGGTTGCCTTTGCCGGTTTCCAGCACAATGGCGGTGGTCATGACCCGCGTGACCCCATCAATATTGCCGCCGACCATCATCACCGCGCCCACTTCGGCGCTGGCGCGGCCAAAACCGGCAAGCAGAACGGTCAATAGCGCAAAACGGGCATCCCACAGCAGAGTGGGCATCATGCGTGAGCGCGACATACCCAGTGACATGAATTGCTCGCGGTACTCACCCAGAAGCTCTTCCACCTTCTGACGCGAGAGCGCGGCAAGAATTGGCAATACCAGGACCACCTGGGCAATGACCATGGCTCCTGGTGTAAACAGGAACCCCCACTCACCCAGAGGGCCGGCTCGCGAGAGCAGCAAGTAGACGGCGAGCCCGGCCACCACCGGAGGCAGCCCCATCAAGGCGTTGAGGACGACAATCATGACGCCGCGCCCGGGGAATCGCCACAGTGCCACCGCCGCACCGAGGGGGAACCCCAGAACGGCCGCGATCAGTACCGCCATAAGCGACACCTGCAGCGAAAGCGCCACGATCTGAAAGAGCGAAGCGTCTAGGTTTAGCAGTAGCGACAGCGCCACGCAGAACGCATTATTTTCCACAGCTGCGTCTCCTTGTTATTGAGCATCGTGGAGTTTCTGACTACGCTTTGCACAGCCTGTTGAAAAATATGCAGCTAAAAACAGTTTAGTGCTTTTCCAGGCAGCAGGAGAGATTGATGACGCTTCCCGCATACCTCACCACGGCCGAAGCTGCCGAGTATCTGCGTCTGAAAGAGCGCAAAGTCTATGATCTGGTCAGCCAGGGCGTGATTCCCTGTGTGCGGGTGACGGGAAAGCTGTTGTTCCCACGCCAGCGTATTGATCTGTGGTTGATGAACCATCTGGAGGGTGACGACGCCGTCAGTTCGCCAACCCCGCCGGTCCTGGCGGGCAGCCAGGATCCACTGTTGGAGTGGGCGGTGAAGGAGAGCGGTGCAGAGCTGGCGCTGCTGTGTCAGGGGAGTGGCGAAGGCGTACAGCGATTGATCGCCGGGCGCGCAATGCTCGCCGGGATGCATATCTGGCACGCTGAAAGCCGGGGCTACAATGATCCTGTCACATTGGGGCTGAGCGGCATGCGCGACCTGGTGCTGATTCGCTGGGCGAAGCGCCAGCAGGGGCTCCTCTTAGCCGCCGATAACCCTCACCGACTTGCCCGCTTGGAGGATATCGCCCGCCCCGGCATACGTCTGGCGCATCGCCAGCCCGATGCCGGCGTCAGCCATTTGTTGCAGAGCTTGCTGGCACGCCACCGCCTCGATGCCAGACACCTCACGTGGGCAACGCATCCGTCGCTCAGCGAAGACGATCTCGCCTTGGCCATTCGCCAGGGCGAAGCGGATGTTGGCGTGGGAATCGAAGCGGCGGCGCGTCGTCAGGGACTGGCGTTTATTCCGCTGCAACAGGAGCATTTTGATCTGGCCATGCGCCGGCGCCACTACTTTGATCCGGCCATGCAGAGGTTGCTGGCGTTTGCCGGTAGCGAGCGATTTGTACAGCGCGCCGAGGCGTTGGGCGGTTACGACATCACGGAGCTGGGACATGTCGTCTATAACGCGTGAGCGTTGCCAATAATAACTCAATAAAAACAGGCCAATGAACCAGGAGCTCGCATGCCCTTAAACCCAAAAGATCCAGTGAAGGAGGTCAGCGGGGCGCTGGGTGACATCGGTACCCTGCTGCCACTGAGTCTTGGGGCGATCGGCGTGGCAGGGCTGGCACCGGTACCTGTACTGCTGGGGTTTGCCGTGTTCTACATTGCAACCGGGCTGTACTATCGGCTGCCGATACCGGTGCAACCGATGAAAGCGGTTGCTGCGTTGTTGCTGACCACCGAGGTGACTTCCCAAAGCCTGGTGGCAAGTGGTGTGCTGATCGGAGCAATACTGTTGTTGCTGGGCGCAACCGGATGGATTAACCGTGTGGCGCGTCTTGTGCCCGGCTCGGTATTGAGCGGCCTTCAACTGGGGCTGGGGTTGCTGTTGGCCAACATGAGCCTGGGGTTGATGGCCACGTCCTTGCCGTTGGGTGTGATCACCTTGGCGGTGTTGGCCATCACCCTCAAGGTGTTGCCGAACTGGCCAGCAGCGCTGATAGGGCTTGGTGTCGCGTTAGCGATCGGCGCGGTACTGGGGGCGCCGGGACTGACGCTGCCCGCAGCAGGTTCGGTTCCATTTGCACTACCTCAACTGCCAGGCATAAACGATTGGCAGCAGGCGATCTCCGTGCTGGTGTTACCTCAGTTGGCGCTTACGATCACCAACGCCGTCGTACTGACGGCCCTGGTGGTTGGGGATTACTTCGGCGAGCAATCGCACCGTGTGTCGCCAGGCCGCCTGTCCGTAACGACAGGTTTGGCAAACCTTTTTCTCGTTCCACTCGGGGCCTTGCCCATGTGTCATGGCGCCGGAGGCGTGGCCGCGCACCATCGTTTCGGTGCCCGGACCGGCATGGCCCCCGTTCTGCTGGGAACCGCTTTGCTCATGGTTGCTTTTCTGCCGGGCGGCTTTTCATTTATTGCCGCCATTCCGGTAGCCGGTCTAGGTGCCTTGTTGCTGGTAGCCGCCGTTGAGCTTGCCGTGTCCAGGCGTCTCTGGGCAGCCAAGCCGTCATGTTGGCCGGTCATTGCGATAACCGCACTGGTGACCGTCTGGGCCGATCCGCTTTTCGGGCTTTTAGCCGGCGTGGTTTCGGAGAGTGTTCGGGCAGTGTGGGTGCGAGGCAAGATGGAATCCGAAGGCCCCACGGACATTTAGGCGTCATGCCTTTGAAAATAATGGCTTGCCAAAGGCCGTTGAATCTCATGACTGGCTTCCATGAATGCGGCTTTGAATAACATTGACGAGTTGTTCTGTTGTCAGGCGGTTCTTCAGCAGAACGGCTTCAACGGTATTGTGCTTTTCTTTGCTGACGTCGTCGCCCGACAGTATGACGATTGCCGCATAAGGTTGCTCGTGTTGAATATCCGGGATCAGGTCCAACCCTGAGCCGTCCGGCAGGCCAACATCCAGCAACACTGCATCGTAAGCGTGCTGCCTTAACAGAGCTTTGGCGCTGGCAATGGTTCCCGCCCGTTCCATAATCAACCGATCGCTGACCATGGCTGAAATGACATTGTGCAAGTCCGCATCATCTTCAATGTGCAGTATTTTCGCGAGCCCGCCATCTGATAATTGATGTTGCACCAGATCAATCAGTTTCTGATGTTGAATGGGTTTGGGCAGCCAGGCGATATTGTTCGCCTCGCCATTAAGCTCAAGCCTTCCCTGCTTCACTTTCGCAGACACCACCACGATAGGTATGTGTGCCGTGTCAGCATGCTTTTTCAGCCGTCGGATAATGTCGAGTCCACCGATGTCCGGCAGTATCAGGTCCAGACTGATCAGGTCATAATCACCCTTGTTCAACGCTTCAAGGGCTTCCAGGCCAGTGTGGCAGACCGCCACCTGGTACCCGACCCCTCCCAGCATGATTTTCAGAAGTTCGGCTGCATCCGGGTCATCTTCCACGATCAATATTCGGGGTGACGCTTGAGCAGGTTGGCGTGCACCCGGATGAGTCGTTGTCGGTGTCTCCTGACCTGATTGCACTGCTGGAAGCGTAAAGAAAAAGCGAGTCCCTTTTCCTTCGGTAGTTTCAAAGCCAATGGTTCCGCCCATGCGTTTAATGAGTTCACGGGTTATGGCCAACCCCAGGCCTGTGCCGCCTTTCTGGCGCGTGTCGGAGCTGTCGGCCTGAGCAAATTTCTGAAACACCTTATGTTGGAAGCCCTCGGGAATACCTGGCCCCTGATCAACCACACTGACCGTGATGTCTGTATCAGTGCTGGTCGCTTCAATGCTGACTGTACCGCCGTCGGGAGAAAATTTGATGGCATTGGACAATAGGTTGGCCAGCACCTGCTTCAGTCGCTGTACATCGACCTTAACGCTGGTTTGGGCCAACTGGCGGGTTAGCGCCAGTTTTATGTTTCGCTCAGCTCCGTAGGTTCTGTTCTCCTCCACCGATTGCTCAAGTATTGGTATAACAGGCACTACCTGCATGTCGAAATGGACTTTACCCGCCGCAATTTTATCGGTATCCAGCAAATCGTTAATCAGATGCGCCAGCCGCTCGCTGTTACGGTGTGCGGTATTCAATAATTCCTGCGCCTTTTCGGGTATATCACCTAACCGTCCGCCCAGCACGAGTCCGATGGCGCCGCTTACCGAGGTAAGCGGCGTGCGCAATTCATGGCTTACCGTAGAAATAAACTCGGTCTTCATTTGCTCAAGGCGCTTATGCTCGGTGATGTCCTGAGCGATACCCAGAAAACCCGTAATATTGTCAACGTCGTCCCGGATAGGTGTGACCGTCAACATGACCGGAATCTGCTCCCCCAGTTTGTTTACATAGGACCATTCGCGGGTTTCTGAGCCCTCTTGCAGAGGGCGTTGTACGAATACATCAAAGCCTGAGACAGTATCGCCAGTTTCTTCATAGAGCTCTTGGGATCGTTCTTCAATCTCGGACGAGAGGTGAAACAGGGCCGGGCTGTGAGTCCCGACTATCGCGCTTGAATTGTATCCCAGAAGGTTTTCTGCCCCTTTATTGAATAGGGTGATTGTGCCGTCGGTATCGGTTGCGATAATTGCCATCTCTGTGGACGCTTCCAGTATGTTGCTCAACATCGCGGAAGTATTGGCCAGTTCTCGGGTACGAGCTTTGACTTCCTGCTCCAGATTGGCCCGTGCGCTGTCCAGTTCGGCGAACGTATGGGCAAGCGTATCGCTCATGTTTTTGAGTGAGGCAGACAAACTCGCATACTCATGCACCCTGCTGTCGGGGAGCTCGGATTGCCTTTGATGACGTATTTTGTCGTGCAGGTGCCTGCTGGCCTTGTCGAGTTGCGACAAGGGGAGAGTCAGGACGCGACTCAGGAAAAAGCTGGCCAGAATGCTCAGTAGCGTCATTCCCGCCAGAAACGCGAAGCTTTTATTGCGTTGAATTTCGATGGCCTGTATCAATGGTGCCGCAGGTATCTCAGCCATTAGCTCGGTACCATCGGGAAGCCCGGTGACAGGAAGCCGATATTGATATTGGCCGGCTTTCCAGCGGCTTACCAGACTGCCTTCGAAATCCGGCAGCCAGATGGCGAGGTTATCCGCGCCACCTAGCTGCTGCACCTTTCCTGGTGAAAAAGCGTTTACCTTTCCAGCCTGCGCAATGGGTTCACCCTGGCCATTCAGCAGTGCGATACCCGATACGTCATCGCTTTTCGAGTACCGCAATAATTCACTTTTAAGGACTGGCGAGGTATCGGGTTGTCGCTGGAGGGTTTCCTGTGCCGCGTTAAGCACTCGTTTCAATTGCTCGGCCAAAATCTGCTCCTGTTCGAATTTCTCGGCGGAGCTGCTGAGAATGACCGGAGTCGTGCCGGCGATAAGCGTCAGAATCAAAAGAGCGTGAAAAAGCAGCTCGTTTAACCGGATGTGAGTGGGTAACCAACTGACAGAGCCGTTCTGGAACCGCCAAACCATCACTTGAACCAGAATGCCTGCGACCAGAGCATTGAACAGGCCGTTCAGGGACTGCTTCAGTGCAATCATGGTGGCAGATGACGTATCTATGCCAATCACGCCTATATAAAGCAGTGGTACCAGGATTGGGCCTGCCACAAGCCAGAAAGCGAGGTCTGCCAGCACGAGGTTCTGCATGCCACGCCGATACAGCAGGCCAACAACGACCGCTTCGAGCGTAAACGTCAGCATGGCGTAGGGGTGACCCCAGAGCACCCAGGTATAGGCTCCGCCCGCCAGCGCAACCCATAGTGCGGGCCATAGCCCCAGCAGCTTCACCGCGACCATGACGGCGACAGAACCAAAGATGAAATGCACGCCAAAAAATAGCGGCAGGTTGAGCATATTGCCCGCAAAGGCCAGGAGAGCCAGGGCTAGTGTGGAAACGGCTTTTGATGAAAACGTCATGGTTCTACAGCCTGTCATTGGAAATAGAGTTCCTGTTTCTTTGCAGCTGAAACAAACGAGCCACCCATGAGTTGGGGCACCGATAAACGATCGGCCCAGTCATAGAATAGCTGCTCTGGCAAGAATCGACAGACTGCAAGGTAGATTTGCCGTTCAAGGTCGAAAGGGATCTGCCGTCGTAAAATCGTTGGTGGGAAGGGCTGGAACTCCGTGGTAACTCCCCGGTTTGTCATGCACCGGGGGCGGTCCACCATTATCAGTCTGCAACTGCTGCATAGACAACCAGCTCAACAAGCATCTCCTCTCGGGCAAGGCCGGCAATGACCAAGGCCGCACGGTTGGGATAGGGTTTTCCGAAATATTCCGCGTAGATTCCGTTAACAGCGGGCAGGTGCGCCCTGTCGGTAACGTAGATCATTACCTGTGTAACGTCCGTGAGGCTGGCGTTTGCACATTCTAGCGTGTGGCAGAGGTTGTTCATGGTCTGGCGGGTCTGTGCTTCGATACCGCCAGGGACCACCTGACCTTGATCATCGATAGGAATCTGGGCAGTGAATAATATGCCGTTCCCAATCGTTGCCCACTCAAGTGGGGACGTAGAAGCATGGAGCTCGGTTTTTACAGTTTTGATCATAGCGGTTCTTTCCTCTGATGGTCCTTCGTTAACGTTCATCACCTGCCAATCGCCGCTCAACGGCGCTGACCATATTGAATCCGATGTGCCGGATTGGCTCCGGCGGCATCCACCCGGGTTTACCCATGAGTCCGGTGACATCCATGCAAGGATGGCCGGCAGCCAGGTTGGCCAACTGGTGGCCAAGGAGAGTGCCCTTAAGGATGCCTACGCCGTTGCAGCCGATGGAGGCGAAGAGGCCTTTTCTGAGCTGTCCCCAGAGCGGGGCACCGTTCGCCGTCAGTGATGTGGTACCGCCCCACCATTTTTCCAGACCGTAGTTGCGAAGTTCAGGAAAACGGCTGAACAGGCTCTGTTCGAGGTAGCTTCGGGTGGAGTCATTGCCCTCGTGTTCATAGCCGTAGAAGCCGCGTATCAGGAGCCTGCCGTCGTCGGTGGTCCTCAACGTGGATCCCAATCGGTGGGCTGGTAGCAGCCCCCAATGGCCCTCTGGCGCGATAGATGCAAACAAATCGGCGGGAAGCGGGGGGCTGACTCCGGCATAGGTAAAGATCTTCACGCTGTAGGCATTTCCGACCCCTAAAGACGCCGCAAAAGCGTTATTGGCCAGGAATACCATGGGCGCCTGAAGAGCCCCCTCAGGGGTTGTTACCAGCCAGCCTGAAGAGGTTTTTGACAGGCGAACCGCCGGGCTCATCTCATAAAGCCTGATGGTAGGCGGAAGGCTCTGCGCCAGGTTTGAAATCAGCGTGTAGGGGTTGACCAGGCTGTTCCCGGGAAGGTTCAGCCCAGCTCGGTAATAGCGGCTGCCTGTTAGTGAGCGCATACGATCAGCGCTCATCCATTCGAAGGGCTGACCGCTTTTCTCCAGATATCGGGCTAACGCGGACAAATTTTTCATGCCCCTGTCAGTGGCAGCGCCTTTAAAAATTTGAGGTTTTGGTGTGTAGGCGCCCTGGTAGCCGGCCTCCCGCATTTCTTGCTGAGTGGTGTGGTACTGCCGATAAAGCATCCCCGCTGCCTCGGGGTTGGTAGCCGTGAACGCATGCTCAAGCACAAAACCCGAGTTGCGACCCGGAGAGCCCGCGCCAACGGTTTCCGCTTCCAGGACTCTGATGTCGCTGTCTGGCAGCAAGGTCGCCAGCTGTCGCGCGATGCCGATACCGGTATAGCCAGCGCCGATAATGATTGCATCGCAAGTCTGGACGTCCGTGAGGCGAGGGTGAGTCGGGTATAGGTCGGATGCCTCAGTCCAACCACAGGCGCGTTGATAGTCGGGATACGGAGGGCCGCTTTTACTCATCGTGACTTTGCTCTCTTATCGGATGGGTTCCATCGGGGTGAAACGGTTGTGACTGATAGCCCTGGTACTGGGCAGAAAAGCTCTTTCCACTTTCCCCATCTCCTGGTGTTACCGGTTTATCGCGAAGTGAGAAAGGACTTCGATTTCATATAAAATACAAATATAAATAATAATTTTAAATATGAATATAATGTTGGCTAAAAGTATTCCAAAACCAGTTTTTGTGTGCTTATATGATCATATATTGAATTTATGAGAGAAAACATAGTGACTTTCAAACCAGCCTCAAAGTGGTACGGCAGGGTGGATACTGAAGAGGGCCCTGATGCGGTCCGATGGCACCAGAAGGTACTGTCGGCACCAACAGGTTGCCCCGGCTCAACTGTCGGCATGCTTGGATTTGCCTGCGATGAAGGCGTCCGGAGAAACAAGGGACGCCTGGGTGCAGTCGCCGGGCCTTCCGCGTTGCGCAGTCAGTTGGCTAATCTGGCATGGCATGGTGAGGGCGATCTGTCAGTGACGGATTTCGGCACTGTTGAAGTCGAAGGCGATGCACTTGAGCAGGCTCAGGATGAACTGGCTTCGAGAGTTGCAGCGGCTCTGCCTTCCGTTAGCCGCCTGTTGGTTATGGGCGGAGGGCATGAGACGGCCTGGGGCAGTTTTTCGGGGTTGGCACGGTTGTTCGACCCGACTCAAACCCGGATAGGCATCGTTAATCTCGATGCACACTTTGATTTGCGCGTGGCAGGTGAGCAGGGGCCTTCCTCTGGTACCCCGTTTGCGCAAATTGCCGAACGCTACGGACGGGAAGCGTTTCACTATTGCTGTCTCGGGCTTGCGAGGAGTAGTAACACTTATTCGCTTTTCAAGCGCGCACGTGCATTGGGTGTCAGTTATCGGGAAGACCAGGATATGCGTGTGTCCGATATCCCCGACGTGCTAAATCAGCTCCGAGAGTTTTGTCAGGGACTGGATATGATCTACCTGACCATCGATCTGGATGTGCTGCCCCACTATCAGGCACCTGGCGTCAGTGCACCGGCGGCGAGGGGCGTTGAATTGGAAGTGGTGCAAGCTGTGATTGACGAGCTGACGCATATTGCCGGGTCGCTGCCTCAGGGCATGCCGCTGGTGGAAATTTCCGAGTTGAACCCTGAATTTGATCAATCTGGTGTGACCGCTAAAACGGCTGCGCTGCTAGCGGACACCTTGTTGTGTTCCAACCGCCGTCTGTGAGGCGGCACCCATAAGCTAAAACAGAAAAGGAAGGTACAACAATGATAAAACTGAAGACGATTCTTATGTCTGCTGTCTTGGGGGTTGGCCTGGCCGCTGGTGCCACTCAAGCACAGGAACGGGTGTTTTTCGGTATTGCGACAGGCGGTACCGGTGGCACTTACTACCCGCTCGGTGGGATGCTGGCGCAGGTCATCTCCAACAACGCAGATCTGGAAGGCAAGAAGTTGTCGGCAACGGCTGAAACCGGTAACGCGTCGGTCGCCAATGCAGGCTTGCTCGGACGTGGTGATATCGAGTCTGCATTCGTCGCAGCTGATATCCTCGATTCCGCCTACCAAGGCAAGAATCAGTTCGAGGGTAAGGCTCAGAAAAAACTGCGCGCCTTGGGTGCTCTCTACCCTGAAGCGGTTCAATTAGTCGCTCAGCCTGAGTTTAGTACCTTCAGCGACCTGAAAGGCCAATCCATTAGCTCCGGTTCTCCCGGCTCCGGCCAGTGGCAACTGTTGGGGGACCTTCTGGAAGCTCATGACATGAGCCGTGACGACGTAAAAGAGGATTACTCTTCTTTCTCCCAATCTGCAGAGAAGATCAAGGACGGCAATCTGGGTGCTTCGTTGATTACGGCTGGTGCCCCAACCTCTTCCATTCTTGAACTGGCTAACGGCCATGACATCAGCATTATCCCGTTGACCGGTGAGCCTATTAAGAAGCTGCAGGAAACTCAGCCATATTACACTTCCATAGTTCTGCCCGGTGGCACTTACAACGGTGTAGATGAGGATGTTGAAACTATTGCTGTACGGGCGATCTGGGCAACCCACGAAGATCTACCGGAAGATATTGCATACGCTGTTACCAAGGCACTGTACGAAAACACCGAAACCCTGGGCAAGGTTCATGTAAAGGGTAAGGAAATTTCGGCTGAAACGGCTCTGCAATCGGTTTCCATTCCATTGCACCCTGGTGCGGAAAGGTACTTCCGTGAAAAGGGCATCATTGAATAAGTCGGTTCTGCCGGTTCTGCTGGTTGGGGCTCTTGCCCTGGCCGGCAATCTCCGGGCAGCTGGCGTTGAGATCAGTCAGTATCGGGAAGGCAGGTTGCTCACCTGTGTTCCCTTGGTTGATCGGACGTTTGAGCTTTCGTTCGTTCACTCCGTGTCGTTGACGCCTGTCACGGATTACTACCGGCTGATTGAATCTCCGGCCGGCGATTTGAAGATTAACCAGACGGCGGAAGTGTTCCTTGCCCATGGGCAAGGGTTGCCCTCGCTGGTGGATGAGCCGGATGCCACGTCGTTTGAGCTCCGTAATGGCCAGTTCATCCTGGAGATGGATCGCGATATTGGTCGTCTGATCGTTCGCACCGATAAGCGCTTCAAAAACAGGCTACACACTGGCAACAGCGTCATCAATCTGAACCAATGGCCGGACAGCGGGCTGATGATTGCTCCGGTCTCCAACTGCCAACAATAACGCAGAGTTAACGGGTATGAGCAATTCGCACAGCCAAGCTGCTAACCGTTCGTCCTCCGGTGAGCCTGAAATGCATCAGGCTGATCTGGACAGTTTGATTAAAAAGTTTGATAACGAGTCAAATTTTCGGGACCTGAAAGGGCCCCTCAAGACACTGGTGACCATTACCTGTGTCGTTCTGAGTATCTTTCATATTTATACGGCCGGGTTCGGTCTTCTTAACGAGATTACCCATCGCAGCGTACACATGGCCTTCATCATGGGCCTGCTGTTCCTTGTGTTTCCCCGGCGGCCGCCAAAACACTTCAAGACCAATATGGTGTTGAGCCTTGCTTACGGGGCTTTCTACCTGCTGGTTGCCCACCAGTTGGTACAGGCGCTGGCCGGTGATATTCCAGCCTGGTGGGGTTGGCTGATCTACGGCTTTGCCGGGCTTTTGGCATTGTCAGCGCTGCCGGTAGCTGCTTTGGGTGGCCGGAACACGCCCAGTTGGATCGACTGGCCGCTGATGCTGGCTGGTGCTGGTTTCTCAGCCTATTTGGTCATTTTTTTCGAAGATATCTTCATCATCAATGTTGGCTTCCCGAAAGCGTTCGACTACCTGATGGGTGGCATCGCCGTGATGCTGGTGGTTGAAGGTGCCCGCCGGACAATGGGGGAGTCGCTTTCCATTATCGGGGTTCTGGCGCTGCTGTATGCCATGTTCGGCCCTTACCTGCCGGGCGTAATGGCGCACCGGGGTTACGATATTATTCGCCTCGTGGAGCACTTGTATCTGGGCACCGAGGGCATTTATGGCATCGCCATCGGAGTTGTGGCCACCTACGTGTACCACTTCGTACTCTTTGGCGTACTGGCCCAGGCCTCGGGGCTTGGTCAGTTGTTTATCGAGCTGGCGACCTTGGTTGCCGGCCGCTATTCCGGTGGTCCGGCCAAGGTATCTGTGGTTTCTTCGGGCTTCTTTGGGATGATTTCCGGTTCGCCGGTGGCCAACACCGTCACCACCGGAGCCTTCACCATCCCGATGATGAAGAAGTATGGCTTCAGCGGTCGTTTTGCTGCAGCAACCGAGGCAGCTTCCTCCTGCGGCGGGCAGGTTACACCGCCGATCATGGGGGCTTCTGCGTTTGTCATGGCGGAAATGCTCGGTGTTCCCTATAACGAGCTGATTCTGATTGCGATCATTCCGGCCGCGTTCCACTATCTGGCCACCTTATGCATGGTGCATTTCGAGGCCCGCCGCCTGAACCTGAAGGGTATGCCGGCTGACCAGATCCCCCGCTTTGGCGCGGTGCTGGCAAAGCACTGGCACCAGGTGATTCCGTTGGTGGTGATGGTGACGCTACTGCTTATGCAGTTCACCCCGTTTCTGGCGGCTTTCTGGGGCATCATCCTGACTATTGTCTGTTCCTATATTCCCGTCGTACTTCGGCCTCTGGGGTTCTTGAAACTGGACCATGAAAGCGTGCTTACGCCACGCAGGCTGGTCGAAAGTCTTGAGGAGGGGGCCAAGCAGTCCATTGCCATTACCGCGGCCTGCGCCTGTGTGGGTTTCCTGTTAGGTGTGACCACTCTGACCGGGCTTGGCTTCAAGTTCTCTGGTGCTATTGTCGGGCTGGCCCATGAATTCGGCGGTACTCTCGCAGCCTTCATACCCTTTGACCTGGTGACCGAAAACAGCCTGACGCTTTTCATTGCGCTGTTGCTGGTGGCCCTTGCCTGTATTCTGATGGGCGCGGGGATCCCAACCACGCCGACCTATATTATCCTTGCCTCCATTGTCGCTCCGGCCCTGGATGAGTTTGGTATTGCTCTGCTTGCATCCCACTTCTTTATCTTCTACTACGGCGTGTTGGCCGATGTGACGCCGCCGGTCGCCTTGGCGGCGTATGCGGGAGCGGGGATTTCCGGGTCTGATCCCATGAAAACGGGGGTTACCGCTTTCCGACTTTCCATGGGTAAGGCGCTGGTGCCACTTATGTTCATCTATGCGCCGAGCCTGCTATTTCTCGATTTCACCTGGTTGGAGTTCTCTATTGCCATGGTCAGTGGCATCCTGTGTATCGTAGCGCTGTCGGCTGCCTATATCGGGTTTTTCAGTGCGCCACTCTCGAAAGTTGAGAAAACCTTGTTGAGCCTTGCCGGGCTGTCTCTGGTCGCTCACAATCCCTGGCTGCTAGTGATTTCCGGCGCGCTGGTGCTCACGATTCTTGGTAGAAACTATAGAGTTGGAAACCGGCAACTGACGGCGCAAACGGGATAGGGGGAAACCATTTGAGTGAAAAGGACTATACAGTTCCGGCCCTGCAGAAGGGCCTGCGCATCCTGGAAATGTTTGATAGCAATTGTCGGGCACTGAGCCAAGTGGAGATGGCGCAACGTCTCGGGGTCAGCGCGAGTTCGATATACAGGATCGTGCAGACGCTGACGTCCATGGGTTACCTGAGTAAGATCGGGACCAACACCTATGCCCTTGGCACTCAAGTAGTGTCGCGTGGTTTCAGCTACCTCGCCAGTCGTGAGATTGTCGAGGTGGCGGCCCCGTTCATCACGAGGCTTCGGGATAGCACTTCGCTGTCCAGCCATGTTGGAGTCCGTGATGGCGCTGAGGTGCTCTATGTGTTCCGTGCGCTGGCATTGCAGAGGGTTTCTGTGAATGTCCCTGTGGGTACTCGTTTCCCGCTGCATACTACCGCCATGGGTAGGGCGCTTTTGCTGGGAACGACGTCGGCAGAGTTGCAAACCCAGTTACAGGGCCAGCGCCTGGATGGTTATCCCAAGCCAGCGCCACAAACGATGCCTGAGCTGATTGCACTGTGTGAAAAAGAGCGTGCTCAGGGGTGGACCCGTCATTACTCTGACCACTCTACGGCGCTGGCGGTGCCTATTCGAAACTTTACCGGACAGGTAATTGCTGCCATCAACATTTCAGGGCCAGACCCTATCATGAACGCCGAAGGCGTTACGGAGACATTGCTCTCGGAGCTTAAGCAAACGGCAAGCGATATTATGCGCCAGGTAGGCGGAATTTAGTTTCCTGCTTTATGCGGAGTCTGTTCGGGGTTCGCCCCGCCTCCGCTTTGCTAGGGCCCGCCCCTCAGGATTCGAACCTTAGCCTCACGCTGTCTCTGTGATTTCAAAGGCTATCAATAATGCTTTGACGGCGTCTCGACCTTGAGCCTGAATTGTTCTCAGTCCGCTCAAATAGTGCTGCCAATAGGCTAGGTTGAGATAAGGCAAAAATTTCAACTCTACTTTTGGGGTGAATGAGTGTGCCGTATTTAAACAAAAGCGAACATTAGCGGCGCCCCAAATTTCTTACTTCTAATCCACTTCGAACGGTAAAACCAGCCCGTTAAAAGTCTGGTAACCGATCAAACGGGCTCACCGTTCCAGCTCGTCGATCACCAATAATGTGGGTATAAATTTCTGTCGTCCGGATGTCGCTATGCCCGAGAATTTCCTGAACCGTCCTGATATCGCTCCCGGATCTCAATAACTCTGTTGCAAAGGCATGCCGAAACGTATGCGCGGTCACCCGCTTGGAAGTGCCGCTTGCGAGAACAGCCTGCCTCAATTGCCGTGAGTACGATGAATGATGAAGATGGTGGCGGCACACATAACCAGCGATGGGATGAACGCACCTTGTTGCGGATGGGAACAGGTACTGCCAACCAAAGTCCTTCATGGCCGGCCCATACTTCTTGTGAAGAGATGCCGGGACTGATGTACGTCCGAATCCCTCAGCCAGGTCGGACTCATGCACTGCCCTGACACGAGCGAATTGCCGCTCCATGTGTTCTCTCAGATTGTCTGGAATCAGTGTGTATCGATCCTTTCGTCCCTTACCGTTGAATACGAGCAAGTTGCGGCTTTTGAGGTCGATGTCTTTCACGCGAAGCGATAGAGCTTCGTTGATTCTCAAACCGCACCCATAAAGAATCGCGGTAATGAGCCAATACTCCGCTTCCAGGTTGCGGAGAATAGAAGCGACTTCGTCGGGGCTCAGAACGGTCGGCATTCGGCGGGGTGTTTTTGTCATCTTGTACTGTAGGTTCTCAATCTCCCGTTTCAGCACATGCTTGTAGACGAAAATGATCGCGCACAGCGCCTGATTTTGAGTGCCCGGACTGACTCCCCGATTGACGGCGAGGTGATTCAGGAAGCGCTCGATTTCGTGATTACCCATGACTTCTGGGTGCTTCTTGTCATTGAAAAGGATGAACTGACGGACCCAGTAGAGATAGGACTTCTCGGTTCGGTAACTGTACTGCTTGGTCCTGATCTCTGTGCGGACCGATTGCAAAAACGGTGATTTCGACATTGCCGCCCTCTTTGGTCAAATAACTGTATATACATACAGTTATAATGAAAGTCCTTCTATAACGCCAAAATTCTTGCGGTTTAATTTGCGCGGTTCTGCACGTTTTTCACAAAGAGCCTCTGTAGTTGACTGTTTCAAGGAGGAAATTTCCGGCCTTCCGTGTTTAACTTGCACAAACGTGCACGGATAACCCGAGTGCAAACTTTTCACAATACCGGCAGCGCGATTGCGGCCGCTGACCCAGAGATAAAGCTTTGAAAAGTCGTTGTAATTGAGGATGTGAATCAGGTTTGGACGGGAATGTGGCGTTGGGGTTTAATAAGAATGCAAACTAATAAGCTGTTAAATGTCACTACAGGCTATGAGTAAGGGATTCGAAGTCAGAGATAACGCCAGTGGGAGGGTAACTATTTCGACCTTCTCATTTTGGCGTTCATGGAAAGTCAGCCTGTTACTCATGCTCCGCTATGGCTTCTATCGCTGGGGGCCGTATGTCCCTCCGATAACGGATGAGGCTGTGCATCCACGCTTTCATCGGGGTAGGTTGGTTATCGAATCTGGTTGGGACAATTGGTTTGGTTATGATTGGTCTGCAGCCAACCGAGAAACTGACGATTTTCTGTTAGATTTCTATGAGAAGCATTGCCGAGGGAAGTGACAATTTAACAAGGCAATTAAATTCGTTCCGGCCTTCGGCCTCCACCGGACGCCCTTGTCAGGGCGCCGTTTATTGCT